>NZ_CAUPYC010000012.1:0-73968 GCF_963515335.1 uncultured Paenibacillus sp.
GCAGCCGCCGAACCTCGGCATTTCATCCGTTAGCGGCACGCCGTGCCGCTAACTCCCCCATTGGCCGCCTCAACCGCCGGTTTGCGGCATCTCATGCCGCTAGCCCGCCTTTTTTACCCGCCGAACCTCGGCATTTCCTCCGTTAGCCCGCCTTTGCAGCCGCCCGGCCGGCGGAACCTGCGCCCTGCTACGATCCCGCCCCGCGGTAGCGCTTGACGCCGTGGTTCCACACCGCAAGCCCGATGCCGGCGAAGACAAGGCCTACGGCCGGGGTGAGGAACGCCATCAGGATGTCGTCCGGACCGCTGCGCTCCAGAAAATACGCGGCCGGGTAAACGCCGACGAAGGCGAACGGCACGACCCACGTGAGCAGGAAACGCATCGCTTTGTTATAAATGTTGACCGGATAGCGGCCGTAGTTCTGGATATTGTACATCAGCGGCAAAATGCCGGTCGGCGCATCCGAATAGAAGGCGATGGCCGTCAGTGCTGTATATACGCCGAAATAGATGGCGACGGAGCCGGCGACCAGCAGGACCAGCACGAGTATATCGACCGGCCCGTAGGTGATGCCCATCTGGATGGAGGTGATCGTCATGATGATACCGCCCACGATGGAACCGAATAACGACGGCGGATCCATATTCTCCAATAAAACCTGGAACAGGTTGTGCGCCGGCCGGGTCAGCACCCGGTCCATCTCGCCCTTCACGATATAGCGGTCGCTGAAATTCCACAAATTAAAGAAGCAGCCGAAAATGCCGAACGGTACCATAAAGAAGCCGTACACGTACACGACCTCCGCCTCCGTCCATCCGCCCAGAGTAGGCGTATACCGGAAGGCGATCAGGATGACGATCAGATTCATCCCCTGGAACAGGAGGTCGGACAACACCTCCACCCAGAAATCGGCTCGGTAGGCCAAACGCGTTTTCGCGTAGTTTTTCAAATATTCCCAAAACAAGCCTCCATAAAACATCCGCTCACCCTCCCTGCACGAACAGCCGCCGGCGCGCGGCGCGCCACAGCGCCCAGATCGGCAGGATCAGGGCGGCGAACCAAATGCCCTGCAGTCCGAACGCGAACCAAGCGGCCTCGCCCGCGCTCCGTCCGGTGAATACGGAGCTCGGCAAATAGGCGATCGCCTGAAACGGCAGCCATTGGACGACCGCGGCGAGCCAGCCGGGGAACAACGCGATCGGAATGACGACGCCGGAGAACAGGTCGACGAGCACCCTTTTCATCCGCATCATCCCTTCAATGTTCTCCACGAAAAACGCGCTCAGACCGGTCAAAATATTAATCTGCGAATTGATCAGAAAGCTGAGGAAGAGCATCGCCCCGTACAGCAGCCACGCTTGCGGCTCACGCGGCAGCTCGACCGGAAAGATGAGCCAGACCACAATCATGCCCGGCACCATAAAAAGCAGCAGCCGGAACAAACCTTCGCCGAAGCCCTGCATCATTTTGACGAGCAGGTACACATAAGGCCGTATGAACTGGATCGCGACGCTGCCGTCCCTGATTTCATTCGCGATTTCCCGGTCGAGGTTGTTGAAGTAAAAAGCGCGCGCCATCCAACTGACGGCGACATACGTCGTCATCTGGGCGAGCGTGAAGCCGCGAATGACGTCCTGGTCCCCGTAGATCGCGTTCCAGAAAAAATAATAAGCCCCGATATTAATGGCATAAATAACGATACCGCTGTAATAATTAACGCGGTAAGCGAGCATCATCAGAAAGCGGATGCGGATCAGATCGACATAAGCGCTAAGCATGGCTGACCGGCTCCTTGTCTTTCTCCGCGGCCGCCTCGGACTGCCCGCCGGCCATCAGGTCCGGCGCGGACGCCGAGCCCGACCGGTAAATCTCGCGCACGATTTCGTCGGTGTTCGTCTCCATGATCTTGATGTCCCGAATATCGGCGGCGCCGACGACGCGTGACAAAGCATCCGACACATTGATCGAATGAGGCACCCACAGGCTCGCCTCCAGATCGCTCTCGCCGGTCGACCACTCCACGCCGGCCAGGCCTTCGGTCAGCCGCTCGAGGAACGGCCGTCCGGTATGATCGCCGAACTGGAAACGGATTTCGCGCCCTTTGCTCCAGCGTGTTTTCAGTTCGTCGAGGCCCCCGTCATAGATGATGCGTCCGTCATCCAGCATAATGACGCGGGTGCACAGCGCCTCGATATCCTGCAAATCGTGAGTCGTCAGCAGAATGGTCGTGCCGTGCTCCCGGTTCAACTGCTTCAGAAACTCGCGGATCTCGGTTTTGACGACGATATCGAGCCCGATCGTCGGCTCGTCCAGAAACAGGATCGACGGATTATGCAACAGCGAAGCGACAAGCTCGCAGCGCATCCGCTGCCCCAGGCTCAGCTTCCGTACAGGCCGGTTCAGCAGATCGCCGAGCTGCAGACGTTCCACCAGCTCGTCCAGCCGCTTGCGGAACGGCTCCTCCGGCACCCGGTATACTTTGCGAAGCAGCCGGAACGACTCGATGACGCCGATGTCCCACCACAGCTGGCTGCGCTGTCCGAAGACGACGCCGATTTCGCGGACGAATTTTTCCCGTTCCTCATACGGCACGTACCCGTTGACGCGCACGATGCCCGAAGTCGGGACAAGAATGCCGGTCAGCATTTTGATCGTCGTCGATTTGCCTGCGCCGTTCTCGCCTATATAACCGCAAATTTCGCCCCGCGGTATGGTGAAGCTTATATCCTTGACGGCGGTCACCTCGATGTGTTCCCGCTTGAAAAGGTCTTTAAAGGCTCCCGACAGGCCTTCGCGGTTTTTCTGCACGTTAAACTGTTTTCTCAACTGCTGCACGTCAATAGCCGGCATCAATGGATCGGTCTCCTCTCGCGCTCGACATTTCCCGGGAAATGCCGCTTGTTTTCCGACATTAGTATACCACTTGTAAGACAGCGGCTGACAATTTATAATTTTATAGATGCGTACCTGAGCAATGGTGCAACTCGAAATCCGTTTGTCTCCATATGAAAGTTTGCTTTCATCGCGCATGCGTTTGATGATAGGTAATCATACAATGGATTCGGGCGTTTGGGAAGTTACCCGGAAGAAAGGATGATCAAAGCCGAATGGAGAGAAAGAAAAAACCGTGGAAACTGGCTTTATACGGAGCTGTATCGCTGGTTGCGATAATCGTCGTTTATGTGGCCTATCAAGGCATTGGCATATACAACGCATTGGACGGGTTCGAGAAAAACAACGATTCCTCCCGATTCAAAGGCGTCGTCGACCAAGCCGCGGAGAAGCCGCCGGAGTGGGAAGGCCGGGAACGGGTCAATGTATTGCTGCTCGGCGCCGATGCGCGGGGCTTGAAGGAAGGCGAGGTGGCCCGGTCGGACTCGATGCTCGTCGCATCGATCGATCCGGTTACGAAGCAGGCGCACCTGCTGTCGATTCTGCGGGACACCTACGCGAATATTCCGGGGTATGGCAAAAATCGGGTCAACACGGCCATCACGCTCGGCGGGCCGAACGTGGCGATGCAGACGATCGGAGATCTGCTGGGCCTGGATATCCAATATTACGTTTACGCCGACTTTGAAGGCTTCAAGGCGCTGGTCGATGCGATCGGCGGCGTCGATTACGAAGTCGAGAAGGATATGAAATATGTCGACAACGCGGACGGGAACCGGTACGATATCGATCTCAAAAAAGGCTACCAGCGGCTGGACGGCGACAAGGCGCTGCAATACGTCCGCTTCCGGCATGACGCCATGTCGGACTTCACGCGTACCGAGCGGCAGCGGAACTTTATGGCGGCCGTCGCCAAAAAACTGCAATCGACATGGAACCTGGTCCGGATGAAAACGATTCTGGAACAGGTGCAGCCTTATATCGAAACGAACCTGCAAGTGTCCGATATGCTGAAGCTTGGACAGCTCGGACTCAAGGTCCGCGTTGCCGGATCGGCCCAGGTGCCCCCGATGGATTTGCTGTATGAAAATCGCTCCCGACTCGGCGCCGTGCTCGACATCCGGGACGAGGACAAGCTGCGTGAATATGTGCGGAAGGTGCTGTCGGTGGACACGACGGCGCCCGCACCGGCGGAAGGCGCCGCCAGCGGCGCGGACGGAGCAGCCGGCCAGGCTTCCGACCGGACTTCAAGCAGCGGGAACGATGACGAAGGCGGCCTATAAACGGCCGCCCTGCTTGCCGCTTCCCATGAAATCGGCTATCGTGAGAGGGTGAACAGGAGCGGATGCTCCGTTCGCCCTCTGTCATTTTGCAAGACAGGCGGGCGAGCGTCGAATAAACGTTTGGAAGGCAGGCGATTTAAGCGTGGCAACCACTACCTCGAACAGGCCGCAATCGGAGCGGTTATATGAAGAAGCGCTTCGGCATATCGCAGGCGGCGTCAACAGTCCCTCCCGCTCGTTCAAGGCGGTCGGCGGCGGCGCGCCGGTATTTATGCGCCGGGCGGAAGGCGCCTATTTCTGGGACGTGGACGGGAACCGGTACATCGATTACCTGGCCGCCTACGGACCGATTATCGCCGGCCACGCCCATCCCCATATTACGGAAGCGATCGTCAAAGCCGCGCGCGGCGGCACGCTTTACGGGACGCCGACCGAGCTCGAAATCGAATTGGCCCGGAAGCTGAAAGCGTCCATCCCTTCGCTGGATAAGGTCCGCTTCGTCAATTCGGGCACAGAAGCCGTAATGACGACGATCCGGGTGGCGCGGGCATATACGAAACGAACGAAAATCATCAAATTCGCCGGCTGTTACCACGGGCATTCGGATCTGGTGCTCGTCGCCGCCGGATCCGGCCCCTCCACGCTGGGCATTCCGGACAGCGCGGGCATCCCGGTCACGATCGCCCAGGAGGTCATCACGGTCCCGTTCAACGATCTTCCCGCCCTTCAGGCGGCGCTTGAGCGCTGGGACGACGACGTTGCCGCCGTTATGGTCGAGCCGATCGTCGGCAATTTCGGCATGGTCATGCCTGAGCCGGGCTTCCTGGAGGGGCTGTGCAGGCTGGCCCGCTCGGCCGGCGCGCTGGTCATTTACGACGAGGTGATTAGCGGCTTCCGGTTCCATTACGGCGCCGCGCAGACTTTCGGCGCCTTTCCGGACCCGGCGGCGATCGAACCGGACTTGACCGCCCTCGGCAAAATTATCGGCGGCGGCCTGCCGATCGGCGCTTATGGCGGCCGCAAAGCCGTCATGGAGCAGGTCGCTCCGCTCGGCCCCGCCTACCAGGCCGGCACGATGGCCGGCAATCCGGCTTCGGTGGCAGCGGGCATCGCTTGCCTGGAGGTGCTGAGCGAGCCCGGCCTGTACGAGCGGATGGACAGCCTCGCCGCCCTGCTGGCGGACGGCCTTGCCGAAGCGGCGGCCGAGTCCGGCGTGCCGCTCACCGTCAACCGGATTCGCGGTTCGTTCTCGACCCACTTCTGCGCGCATCCGGTAACGAACTACGATGAGGCTCAGCACACGGACGGCGATGCGTTCGCCGCGTTTTTCCGCGGCATGCTCGGGCGGGGCATCTGCCTGGCGCCGTCCAAATACGAAGCGTGGTTCCTTACGGCGGCTCACACGCGCGCGGACGCAGACGAAACGCTCGAGGCGGCCAAGGCCGTTTTCCGCTCCATGCGTCAATGACAGTCCATGACATACGAACAGAAAAACGGCGATTCGGGCAGCCTCACCGCAGGCTCCCGCATCGCCGTTTCCGATGTCGCGCATGCCGGGCAGCCGTCAAGCCGCAACATCGCGCTTATTGAACACGAACCACGTAAGGGCCACGAACACGATGTAATAGCCGGCCAGCACCGCAAGCGAGAAGCCGAGCGTCATGCCTTCAAGCATCGGCCGCTTGTTCAGATACTGCGTCAGGTCCGTATGGAAGAACAGCAAATACTTGATCCATTCGTAATCGAACACGCTCAGAATGCCCGTTACCAGGCTTCCGCCCAGCAAAATGAAGATCGAAAGCCCGATAGCCAGACCGCCCGACCGGAACACGGTCGAGATCATGAAGGACAGCGTCACGATGACGATCAGGCCGGCAAACATGCTGACATAAATAAGAAACATATAGGCATAGGGCGGCATATCCGGTCTGACGTCGAACCGGTAATCGCCGTCGAAGCCGAACAGCGCCCCGTTCGCCAGCACCGTAAAAAGAAACAGCGCAGCCGAGAACAACAGGGCGAACAAGAGCAGCGCCGCATACTTCGACAGCAAAATTTTCGAGCGGCTCCAGGGGCGGATCAGCAGCAGCTTGATCGTGCCGGAGGAGAACTCGCCCGCTACGCTGTCCGCCGATATGACGACGGTGAAGATGGTGACGAGCGGGAACAGAAGCATGCTCTGAAAAGACATGATCTCCCACATCGACGGCTTCATATCGGAAAAAGCATACCCCAGGACGCTGCTTCCTCCGGCGAGCAGCAGCAGCAGCCCCAGCATGATCCACGTGCGCGGCCTCCGGTAAATTTTCATATTCTCGTTGGCGGCGAGCTGCATGAAATCAAACACGCGTTTCACCTCCCGTAACCTCAAGGAACTGGTCCTCGAGCGATTTCGTCACGGCCCGGATCCCGTAGATGCGGATGCCTGCCGCGACGAGCCGGGCGTTCAGGTCCGCCACCGTCTCGCGGTCGGCCGACAGCGTCAGCGTCATCCCCTTGACCTGGACGACCGTGCCGTCGAGCAGTACGGCCGCGTCGTCCGGACGGTCGACCTCGAATTGCACCCGCGCCGCCGCGGTTGCATCCTTGCCCGTGTACCGCTCAATCGGCCGGATATCGATCAGGCGTCCGTTCTGGATGATGGCGACGCGGTCGCACATCAGCTCCATTTCCGACAGCAGATGGCTCGATACGAATACGGTAATGCCCTCGTTCCGCGCGAGCAGCCGCAAATAATCGCGAAGCTCCCGGATGCCGGCGGGATCGAGGCCGTTGGTCGGCTCGTCCAGAATGAGCAGCGAAGGCTTGTGCATGATGGCTTGCGCAACGCCCAGACGCTGCCGCATGCCGAGCGAATACGTTTTTACTTTGTCGTGAATCCGCGCCGTCAGACCTGCCAGCTCCGTCACTTCGTCGATACGCTGCCGCGTGATGCCCGGAATCATGCGGGCATAGTGAAGCAAATTCTGATAACCGGTCAAATATTTATACATCTCCGGATTTTCCACGATCGCGCCGACCTGGCGCACCGCCTTCTCGAAGCTGCGCCGAATGCTGTGGCCCTTGATCGTGATCTCGCCTTCGGTAAGCGCCATCAGTCCGACCATCATCCGGATCGTCGTCGTTTTGCCCGAGCCGTTCGGCCCCAGAAAACCGAAAACCTCGCCTTGCGGCACATCCAGCGTCAGCTTGTCGATAATCGTCCGTTTGCCGATCCGTTTCGTCACATTCACAAGCCGGACGACCGGTTCGCCGGAAATGCCCGCTTGTCTTTCCGCCTGCTGAGTCATTCCCTTCCTCCCTCTATGCTGCTTTCTCCTGCGGTTTCCTCCCGTGTGGGTTCAGCCGCACTTGATCCCTATCATTATATACGAGCACAGGAAAGGAATGGAAGGGACTTTAGCAAAACTTCAGACAACCGCGCCCGCCCGCGACGGCAAATAAGCCCGGCAGGGAATCCCATCCCTTGACCGGGCTTGCGGCAGGCATCCGACGCGAGTCTATATAAGCGACCATTGGAGCGGGGTGCAGCTCTGCGCGGCATGCAATTCTCTTCCCGCTTCCGGCATCTCCATCGCATCGAAAACCGGCATGATGTCCGCCCCGGTTTCCGTTAATCCCGCCGCAAACGGCGCTTCGGCGCTTTTGCTCGCCTCTATTGCGGAGGTGCAGCAGCCGAGCGGATGAACCACCTTGAAATAACCCGTTTTGAACAATACTTCCGCTTCCGCCAATTCCTCCAAACGATTGCAGCCCACACAGTAAAACCGGCCGGTTCCCGTCATCGGTTCGTTCACTCCTTCTCGCATGAATTATACCTTTTGTATCATTTTTATCGAATTTTGTTACATTACGTATCCAATCTACCTCTAATTTATGACAAATATCGATGCCTGTCAACCCGTGATTTTCCCACCTCACTGTTGTCTCTTGTCATAAACAGCAACAGGTATAACGTATATACCCCGTTTGCACTAAGTTTATTCATCAAAATTCGATTTATTCCGAAACATTTTTCGACCATGCCGTCGACGCCGCTGCGCGAGGTTTCGCAAGCATCCGGGCAAACCAAAGGGACGCTCGTCAGAACGTCCCTCCCCGGAACCGCTTTTTCCCGGCGGGCCGGCCGACACCGGTATAGAACAAGCCGGATTCGGCGACCGGCCGGAGATCGTACGCATTGCGTCCGTCGATTAAAACGGGCACGGCCATCGCCTCCCGCAGATCCGCCAGCGGGACCGCCGTGAAAAGCGGCCATTCCGTAAGCAGGCACACCGCATGGGCGCCACGCGCCGATTCAAGCGGGTCGGCGTACCAGACGATGTTCGGATGGTCGAGGATTTGGCGAAAACTCGGCTCCGCCACCGGGTCGCACATCCGCACCCGCGCGCCCTCACGGAGCAGCGCCGGGACGATATCGAGCGACGGCGCGGAACGGACGTCGTCGGTTCCAGGCTTGAAGGAGGCGCCCCATACGGCGACCGTCAAGCCGTCAAGGCTGCCGTGCTGCTCCAGCAGCGCACGGAGCACGAGCTCGCGCTGGCCCCGGTTCACCTCGATGACCGAACGCAGCAGTTTAAAATCGTAGTCGACGTTGCCGGCGATCTGCAGCAAGGCATGGGTATCCTTCGGGAAGCAGGAGCCGCCGTAGCCGATGCCCGCCTTCAGAAAAGCGGGGCCGATCCGCGGATCGAGGCCCATGCCCAGCGCGACGGTCGCAACGTCCGCGCCGACCTTGTCGCATAAATTGGCCATTTCGTTTATAAACGATATTTTGGTCGCCAGAAAAGCGTTCGAGGCGTATTTGATCATTTCCGCCGTGCGAAGGTCGGTATGGACGATCCGGTCGGTTAGCGGCTCATGCAAGCGATGCGCCAATGCGGCGGCCTTTTCGCTATCGGAGCCGATGACGATTCTGTCGGGGTGCAGCGTATCGTGAAGGGCGGAGCCTTCCCGCATGAACTCCGGCACCGATACGACGTCGAAAGGGGCGGCGGTTCCCTCTGCGATCCAGCCTTTGACCCTCTCGTTCGTCCCGACCGGCACGGTGCTCTTCAGCATAATAAGCGTATACCCCCTCAGCAGCGGCGCAAACGAACGCACCGCGGACTCCAAGTCCGACAGATCGCTCTCCCCGCCGGCCTTCTGCGGGGTGCCGACAGCGACGACCACCACATCGACGCAGGCCGTCTCGCCCGCGTCGCAGGAGAAACGCAGCCTGCCTTCAGCCGAAAGCCTGGCCATTCGTTCCTCCAAGCCCGGCTCGTAGATCGGCGACTCTCCCCGCGACAGCCTGCCGATTTTCGACTGATCCCGGTCTATGCATACGACCCTGTGACCGAGCGAGGCAAAGCAAGCGCCCGTAACCAATCCGACATATCCTGTACCGATAATGGCGATTTCCACAACAATTCCCTCCGGGCCGTGTCATTTGTCTCCTATTATACACCTAAGCACCCGGGTGTTCCTCTAAATCGACGTCTTTACAATTCCGCCACGACAGCGGCGCTCATGCCCGTGCGGCTTTCAGGACCTCCGCAAAAAATTCAGTTGACTTAAAGTATTAAAGGGGTATGGACAGGCAATCTTGAATATCATAAGATACAGAATGTATCTAATCGTTTGCGGGAACGGAAAGCCGACAAATTTGCGGCATTTTGCCCCCGTCCTCTATGCAATTGCCGGTTATCCGTATTAATATGAAGATAGATGGGAATAGGAGGATTATGATGAGCATAGGCAGCCGCATCGCAAAATGTAGAGAGCAACGGGGATGGACGCAAGAGCAGACCGCCTCCTCGCTCGGCATCTCCCGGGCCGCGTTGTCCCATTACGAAAAAAACCGCCGGGAGCCCGATACGGAAACGCTCACCAAGTTCGCGGACCTGTTCAGAGTGTCGATCGACTTTCTGGTGGGAAGAACGGAAAACCCGCACATGACGCTCGACCCCGAAGTGCGCGATTTTACGGACGCCTTGGAGCTGTCGGACGAGGAACTGCTGAAGCGGTTCGCGCTGACCGTGGACGGGCGGAAGCTGTCGCCCGATGAGGCGCGGCGTTTCATCGCCTTCGTCCGGGCGGAGCGAATGATGCAGGGATAGGTTTGATCCCCACAACCGATAAAGGCTGCCCCGATACTGATCGGAGCAGCCGTTTTGACTTTATCCGACCATTTGCCGGGTTCCCGACAAGCAACCGGCATACCTGCAGAGCTTCTTTTCCCCTCTCTCGGTCGAAGGGGTTTATCTCACGTGGCGGCGAGAGCCGTCTGCCGGCCGTTCACCGCACGCACGGCCTCTTCGATCTTGTTCGCGGCATAACGCGGCGCATAGTAGTCGTAAATAAGCTTCAGGCCTTGGGACAGATCAACCTTCGGCGTCCAATCCAGATGCTCCCGCGCCAATCGATTGTCCAGGCTGCTATGAAGTATATCGCCGGCGCGGGCATCCTCATAGCTCACCTCCTGCTTTTTCCCCAGCACGGCTTCAAAAGCCTCGATCAGCCCGTTCAGGCTGACCGCTGCCGATGTGCCGATATTGATGACCCGGCCTCCGCCCCGGCTCATGGCTTGGACGTTCGCCTCGGCCACGTCGCCTACATAAATGAAATCGCGCGTCTGCGTCCCGTCTCCGAATACGCGCAAGGGCAAGCCGCGCAGCATCCGGTCGAGGAAGATCGAGATCACGCCTCCCTCGCCCTTCGGGTCCTGCCGGACGCCGTACACGTTCGCGTAGCGCAGGATCGTGCAGTCAATGCCGTACAACGAAGAGAAGGTCCGGATATAATACTCGGGCGCATATTTCGATACGCCGTAGAACGAAGCCGGCGCCTTGGCGTGATCCTCGGCGATCGGCAGGGCTGCCGGGGCTCCGTACACCGCCGCCGAGGACGCATAAATAAATTTGCCCGCCCCCGCGGAAACGGACGCCTTCAGCAGGTTGATGGTCCCCGAGATGTTGATGGCCGCATCCTCCAACGGATTCGCGATCGACTGTTGAACGTCGATCTGCGCCGCATGATGAACGACCACATCCGGACGCTCGCCGTCCATAATGCGGTGCAGCTCGCAGGACCGGATATCCGCATGGTAAAAAGCGGCGTCCGGGTGAATATGCTCGCGTTTGCCGGTGGACAGATTATCGACAACCACCGTCTCGCAGCCTCGTTCGAGGCAGCGGTCGACGATGTGGGAGCCGATGAAGCCCGCTCCGCCGGTTACCAACACTTTAACCAACGCTTTCCACTCCTTTATTCGTATTTCGAATTCTATACGGCTTTGCGGATTTTGCGGATTTTGCGGACGAAACGCGCTATACCACCGCTTGCTCCGCATGCTTGTCCGCGCCTACAACCGGTCGGCCTACGCTGTAATACGTCACGCCGAGCGCCTCCATGACATTCAGATCAAAGCAATTCCGGCCGTCGACGATGACCGGATTGCGCAGCAGATCCCGCACGCGGGCAAGGTCCATCTCCTTGATCTCGCTCCATTCGGTCAGAATCAGGCAGGCATCCGCGCCGCGCACCGTGTCGTACACGCCCGCACCGTATTCCGTGTCGTCCGGCAGCAGCTTGCTCGCCTCCGGAATGGCAACCGGATCGTAGGCCTTGACGGACGCGCCGAATCCGATCATTGCCGGGATGAGGTCCAGCGAAGGCGCATAACGCATATCGTCGGTGTTCGGCTTGAAAGCAAGCCCGAGGACGGCGATCTGTTTGCCTTTCAGGCCGCCGAGCGCTTCCAGCAGCTTGTCCAGCATGACCATCCGCTGGCGGTGGTTGATTTCGATAACCGAGTCGATAATTTTGAATTCATAGCCTTTGCCGGCCGCGATCGCTTTAAGCGCCTCGGTATCCTTCGGAAAGCACGAGCCGCCGTAGCCGATCCCCGCCTGCAGAAACTTCGAGCCGATCCGGCTGTCCAGGCCGACGCCCGCCGACACTTCGGACACATTGGCGCCGACGCGCTCGCACAGGTTCGCGATCTCGTTGATGAAGGAAATTTTCGTGGCAAGAAAAGCATTGGCCGCGTATTTGATCATTTCCGCGCTCTCCAGGTCGGTAATGAAAATCGCCGTGTCGAACGGCTCGTGCAGCTCGGCGACGATTTGCGCCGCTTTGTCGCTGCTCGCGCCGATAACGGCCCGCTCCATGCCTATGCAATCCGCAATCGCGGAGCCTTCCCGCAGAAATTCGGGGTTGGAAACGACGTCGAACGACACGCCCGCGTCGGGACGGCTGTCCGCTACCGTCCGGGCAACGATGCGGCCCGTCCCGACCGGCACGGTGCTTTTCGTCACCACGACCTTATAGCCGTTCAGGTTTTCTCCGATCGTCTTCGCCACCGCTTTCACATAGGTCAAATCCGCCTCTCCCGTCTCCGACATCGGCGTGCCGACCGCGATGAACACGACCTCCGATTCCCGGATGGCCGCGGCGACGTCGTCCGTGAAAGACAGCCTGCCCGCTTCGGCATTCGAGGACACCAGCTCTTCGAGGCCCGGCTCGTAAATCGGAATGACGCCCGATTTCAGCAGATCGATTTTACGACGGTCGATATCGCAGCAGACGACCCGGTGTCCGACCTGTGCAAAGCAGGTGCCGGATACCAAGCCGACGTATCCCGTTCCCACAACCGCTACTTTTTTCATCGCCGTTACCTCCCGCTGATCACCAATTGGTTTTGGTAGAGCTCGTGCAAATACGCCAGAATGTCCGCCTTCAGATCGTCACGCTGCAGGGCGAAGTCCACTTGGGCCTTGATAAAGCCGAACTTATCGCCGACATCATAGCGGACGCCTGTAAAATTGTAGGCCAATACGGTCTGTATCGCATTCAGCCCCTGGATGCCGTCGGTCAACTGGATTTCATTGCCCGCGCTCGGCGCAAGATTGCCGAGAATATCGAAAATTTCGGGGCGGAGCACATAACGGCCCATGATCGCGTAGTTGGACGGCGCCTGCTCCTTCTTCGGCTTCTCGATGAAGTTCGCCACGCGCACGACGTTCGGCGCGATTTCCAACCCGTGCGGATCGATGACGCCGTATTTCGGCAAATCCTCGTCGGGCACCGCCTGGACGCCGACAACGGACGACTCGAACGTCTCGAATACATGGATCAGCTGCTTCAGGCAGGGAACCTCCGACTGCACGATATCGTCGCCGAGCAGCACCGCGAACGGCTCATGGCCGACGAACTTGCGCGCGCACCAGATGGCATGTCCCAGCCCTTTCGGCTCGCCCTGGCGAATGTAATGGATTTGCGCCAACTCATTGATTGCCGCCAGTTCCTCCAGCTCTTGCCACTTGTTTTTCTTCGCCAGCGTCTCTTCCAGCTCGAACGATTTGTCGAAGTGATCCTCGATCGCCCGTTTGCCGCGTCCGCTGACGATCATGATATCCTCGATGCCGGAGGCCACGGCTTCCTCGATAATGTATTGGATGGTCGGCTTGTCGACGATCGGCAGCATTTCCTTCGGCTGCGCCTTGGTGGCCGGCAGGAAACGGGTGCCGAGTCCGGCGGCGGGAATAATCGCTTTTTTAACCTTCATGGGTCATCCTCCTTAGTAGGAACCTTTGTTGAGCAGCACCATCCGAACCGTTTTCAGCACGATCTTGAAGTCCAGCGCGAACGAGCAATGATCGACGTAGTGCAGGTCATGCCGGATTTTCTCGCCGTGCGCAATGTCCGACCGGCCGTTCACCTGCGCCCAGCCGGTGATGCCGGGCTTGACCAGCAGCCGCTGGCGCTGCAGCGCATTGTATTTAACCGTGATTTGGGGCACCTCGGGGCGCGGTCCGACGATGCTCATGTCTCCCTTGAGCACGTTGTAGAACTGCAGCAGCTCATCGATGCTTGTCTTCCGCAGAAAAGCGCCCAGGCGCGTCACATTCGGATTGAAGCCCGATTTGAACACGAAATCGTCGGGCACTCCTTCCTTCCATTCGTCGTAATTCGTCTTCGCCTGGTTCGGCGCGGCCACTTGCCTATGGGCCTGCTTCATCGTGCGGAATTTGTAGATCGTAAACGGCATGCCGTTCACACCGGTCCGCTGCTGCTTGAAGACGACCGGGCGGCCGTCCGTGATCGCGATGGCGAGGTAAACAAGCAGCAATAGCGGCGAAATGAATACGAGAATCCATACGCTGCATACGATATCCAGCATTCGTTTTACCTTTCGGTACGGCAGCGGCTGCGCCTGCGACCGGGTTAATTCGATCTCCATCGACATCCGCTGCTGCGTGTTCGAACTCAAGGCCGTCACTCCTCCGCAAATCGTTTTCTTTTTTGCGACTATACCTGTCGGACAGTTACTAAATGTATCTATACTTCCGACATTGTGATACATATTGTATCGTACTTTCCAAAAAAAATGAACCTATCCTTAGTCCTATATTCCAACATATTTCCTTAACAAAGCCCGTCCCTTTGTCGAACGACAAAGCCGGTTCTCCAACCGGCTTTCCGTCCGCTTTCATCCTTCTTACACGTTAGCCTGTTGGTCGGCATAATACGAGATGTACCAGGCCGCAAACCTGCGCAGCCCTTCTTCAATCGGCGTATAAGGCTTGAAGCCGACGGCAGCCTGCAGCGCATCGATATCCGCGAACGTCTCCGCCACGTCTCCAGCCTGCATGGGCAGCAGCTCGATCTCCGCCTTTTTGCCGATCGCATCCTCCAGCGTCCGAATGAAATGCATCAGCTCAACGGGCCGGTTGTTTCCTATATTATAAACGCGGTACGGCGCATAGCTTGCGGCCGGATCGGGATGCAGCCGATCCCAGGACGGATCGCCCTGAGGAATATAGTCCATCAGCCGGACGATGCCCTCTACGATATCGTCGATGTAAGTGAAATCGCGGCGCATGTCGCCGTGGTTGAACACCTGGATTTTCTCGCCCGCCATCATTTTGCGCGTAAACGAGAAGTAAGCCATGTCCGGCCGGCCCCACGGTCCGTAGACGGTAAAGAAACGAAGCCCTGTCGTCGGCAGGCCGTATAGATGGCTGTATGTATGGGCGAACAGCTCATTCGCCTTTTTCGTTGCCGCGTACAGGCTGACCGGGTGATCGACCGCGTCCCCCTCCGAGAACGGCATTTTGGCGTTGGCGCCATAGACGGAGCTCGAAGAAGCGTAGATGAGATGCGGCGTTTTTTGATAGCGGCAGGCTTCGAGAATATTCGTGAAGCCGGCGACGTTCGACGCCACATAGGCGTGAGGGTTTTGCAGGCTGTACCGTACGCCCGCTTGCGCGGCCAGATGAATCACCCGGTCGAACGAATGTCCGGCGAACAGCCCTTGCACCGCGGCCGAATCCTCCAGATGAATGCGCGCAAGCTCGAACCCGTCGCAGCCGAGCAATTGCGCCGCGCGGTCTTCCTTCAGGCGAACCTCGTAATAATCGTTAAAATTGTCGGCCCCGACCACCAGGTGTCCTTCCTCCAGCAGCCTTTTCACCGTATGGAAGCCGACGAATCCCGCCGCTCCCGTAACCAGTATTTTCATCTCAGCATCCTCCATGACCGTTCTCTTTATGGATTGTATCATATTCACTATTTCCAGCAAGGTTATGCCCTACCTGCAAAGATCAAGAAACGGCGCGACATCGCTGATATGCGTTTCATATTCGGACATCCTGCGGTACGTATCGTGCATTTTCGCTTCAGCGGCCGCCGCCAGGAGCTTGCGTTCCATAGCCGCCAGGAGTTCCTCCATCTCCCGCTCATTCAGAATCAGGCGGACGCCGTATACATACAGATTCTCTTCGATGTTCTGCCATACGATCTCGCCGCTGCAGCTGAGACGCCGGCCGTCCAGATCGAAATCAAAGCCGACCCGGTAATCTTGCCGAACCGGAAACTTCAAAGAACTGGCGAAATGAAGGCCGTCCGTACTCAGGTTCATAATCAGCACCGGCCGGACGCCCGACCGCACCTGCTTGCCCCCGACGCTGACGACCGACAGACTGGCCCATGTCATCCCCGGGTACTTCAGCCGCAATTGACGACGCTCTTGCGTAACTTCCCACGTTTTCACCCTGCACCGACCTCGCTCTTTCGCTTCATTTTGTAAACCCGAATGATACATTTCGTATCATAAAAAGGTTTATGATAAGCTGTATGGCGTAGCAAGCCTGATGTCTCTTTTACAGGTGCGTTCACAAGGATGCAAGCGGTCAAAAAGTTCATGGGAACGCCCGGCATGGAGGACAAGTAAAGAAACCGGCCGCGCGAAGCGCCGATCCGGCGCCGATCCGAGCCGGAACCTTGCGGCACGAATCTCCTACTCTCCCGAGACCGCGTCTTGCATGACCGACATGGAATGCTCTACCCACTTCGCCTTCGAAATGCCCAGCTGCTCTAACAGCAGATATACGTCGAGTTGCACCTGTTCCGTTTCGACAGTCGTCAGCTCGATACTTCCATCGTTAATCATACTCACACTCCCAGCCTTAAATATCTCTCTAATCAATTATGGATCGCATCTGGTTCGGCGGCATCGATATGGCTTATTATAATGGGTTGAACCTCGGCTGTCTGTCGATTAATGTGCGAACCCAGCGTAGTTTTTTGTCGAAAAGGTGCGATTTGCGCTTAAAAAAATCTCAGATTCGTTTTCCTGAAGAATGGGTATTTACCACTCGCATCAGACAATAAAACACCCGATCCACACAAAAAAACCGGAGGTTTCGACACGAAACCTCCGGTTGCGGTTATCTATATTCGCGGAATCAGTTTCCGCCCACGCGGGCCAAATCCCGCATGTTTGCCTCGAATGCCGCCAGCAAGGCGGCTTCGCCCTCAAGGCCCGAGTCATGCATTTTCTCGATTTGCTCCAGCATCCGCTTGAAGTCCTTCGGAATAACCTTCACGAACTTGGGCAAGGCGTTCGGCCAATCGTTCAGCACCGCTTTGCCGACTGCACTGCCGGTGTACTCGACGTGGCGGCGGATCATCGTCTGGACTTCCTCGATTTCCGCTTCATCCTCCAAGCGCTCGAGGCCGACCATTTCCATATTGCAATGGCGATAGAAGTCCCCCGCCGCGTCATAGATGTACGCGATGCCGCCCGACATGCCCGCGGCGAAGTTGCGTCCGGTGGCGCCGAGCACGACGACGCGCCCGCCGGTCATATACTCGCAGCCGTGATCGCCGGTTCCCTCGACGACGACCTTCACGCCGCTGTTGCGGACCGCGAAGCGCTCGCCCGCGATGCCGCGGATGTACGCTTCCCCGCCGGTCGCGCCGTAGAACGCCGTATTGCCGATAATGACGTTCTCTTCGGCCTTGAACGTCGCCTTCGGCGACGGCGCGATAATGATTTTGCCGCCCGACAGGCCCTTGCCGACGTAGTCGTTCGAATCGCCTTCAAGCGACAGCGTCATTCCCTTCGGTACGAAAGCGCCGAAGCTTTGGCCGGCGGAACCGACGAAATGGAACCGGATCGTATCCTCCGGAAGCCCCGCGGCGCCGTAACGGCGTGTCACTTCGCTGCCGACAATCGTGCCGACCACGCGGTTCGTATTGGCTACCGGCAGCGTCGCGCTGACCGCTTCGCCCTTCTCCAGCGCCGGCTGCGCCAGCGGAAGCAGTTGCTTCACGTCAAGCGAATCATCCAGCCCGTGATTCTGCTCCTGCACGCAATAGCGCGGCGCGTTCGCCGGCACTTCCGGCTGGTACAGCAGCGGCGTCAGGTCCAGGCCTTTGGCCTTGTAATGGTCGATCGCCTGCTTGGTTTCCAGCATATCGGAGCGGCCGACCATCTCGTCGATGGTACGGAAGCCGAGCTCCGCCATAATTTCGCGCAGCTCCTCCGCAACGAAACGCATGTAGTTGACCACGTAAGCCGGATCGCCCATGAATTTCTTGCGCAGCTCCGGGTTTTGCGTCGCCACCCCTACCGGACAGGTATCCAGCTGGCAGACGCGCATCATCACGCAGCCCAGAACGACGAGCGGAGCGGTCGAGAAGCCGAACTCCTCGGCGCCGAGCAGCGCGGCGATCGCCAGGTCGCGGCCGTTCATCATTTTGCCGTCGCACTCCACGACGACGCGGTCGCGCAGGTTGTTGAGCATGAGCGTCTGATGCGTTTCCGCCAGGCCCAGCTCCCACGGCAGGCCCGCATGGCGCATCGAGGCCATCGGCGAAGCGCCGGTGCCGCCGTCGTAGCCGCTGATCAGGATGACGTCCGCGCGTCCTTTGGCAACGCCGGCCGCAATCGTGCCGACGCCGACTTCGGAGACGAGCTTGACGTTGATCCGCGCCCGCGGATTCGCGTTCTTGAGATCGTGGATCAGCTCCGCCAGGTCCTCGATCGAATAGATGTCATGGTGCGGCGGCGGCGAGATCAGGCCGACGCCCGGCGTGGACCCGCGCACTTCCGCGATCCACGGGTAAACCTTGCGGCCCGGCAGCTGGCCGCCCTCGCCCGGCTTGGCGCCCTGCGCCATCTTGATCTGGATCTCGTCGGCGTTCACCAGGTAGTTGCTCGTGACCCCGAAGCGCCCAGAAGCGACCTGCTTGATCGCGCTGCGGCGCGAATCGCCGTTGGCATCCGGAATGAATCGCGCAGGGTCCTCGCCGCCCTCGCCGGTGTTCGACTTGCCGCCGATCCGGTTCATCGCGATCGCGAGCGATTCATGCGCTTCCTTGCTGATGGAGCCATAGGACATGGCGCCCGTTTTGAACCGTTTAAAGATCGACTCTACCGGCTCCACCTCATCAAGCGGAACCGCATTGCCTTTCCTGAACTCGAGCAGCGAACGGAGCGTCGCGTATTTGCGGTCTTCGCCCTGCACAAGATGGGAATATTTCTTGTACAGCTTATAATCGTTCTGGCGCGTCGACATCTGCAGCGTATGGATCGTCTGCGGGTTGAACAGGTGCTCCTCCCCGTCCTTGCGCCATTGATACTCGCCGCCGGAGTCCAGCTCCAGCATGGCGCCCTCCTTGTCCCCGAACGCATAGTTATGCGCCTTGAGCGCTTCCTCGGCGATGACGTCCAGGCCGATGCCGCCGATGCGGGACGGCGTCCAAGTGAAGAATTCGTCGATGACGTCCTCGCGCAGGCCGACCGCTTCGAAAATCTGGGCGCCGCGGTACGATTGCACCGTGGAAATGCCCATTTTGGACAGGATCTTGACGACGCCTTTGGTGGCGGCCTTGATGAAGTTCTTAACCGCCTTCTCGTGCGTAACGCCGCGGAGCAAGCCCTGGCGGATCATGTCGTCCAGCGTCTCGAACGCGAGATACGGGTTGACGGCGCTGACCCCGTAGCCGAGCAGCAGGGCGAAATGATGCACCTCGCGCGGCTCCCCGGACTCGAGCATCAGGCTGACCTTCGTCCGCGTGCCCTGCCGGATCAGATGGTGATGCAGCGCCGATACGGCAAGCAGCGCCGGGATGGCCGCATTGTCCTTGTCGATGCCGCGGTCGGACAGAATGATGATGTTATGGCCCTTCGCGATGACGCGGCCGGCCGCTTCGCACATCGTCTTGAGCGCATCGCGCAGGCCGGCCTCGCCGCCGTCCGCCGGGAAGAAGATCGGAATCGTGATCGACTTGAAGCCCGGACGGCGGATGTGGCGCAGCTTCGCGAACTCCTCGTTGGAGAGCACCGGCGACGCCAGCTTGATATGGCGGCAGCTTTCCGGCTCCGGCGCGAGCAGGTTGCGCTCGGGACCGATCGTCGTGCCGGTCGCCGTGATGATCTCCTCGCGGATCGCGTCGATCGGCGGGTTCGTCACTTGGGCGAACAGCTGCTTGAAGTAGTTGTACAAACGCTGCGGACGTTCCGACAGCACCGCAAGCGGCGCGTCGTAGCCCATCGAGCCGATCGGCTCCACGCCGCTGCCGGCCATCGGCTCCAGCACCTTGCGAAGGTCCTCGAACGTATAGCCGAACGCCCTTTGGCGGCGCTGTACGGTCGTGTGGTCCGGTTCCGGCAGCTCGACCGCTTCCGGCAGATCGTCCAGGCCGACGAGATGCTCGTCAAGCCATTCGCGGTAAGGCTTCTCGGACGCGATGCGCGCCTTCACCTCTTCATCGGAGACGATGCGCCCTTCCTTCGTGTCGACAAGCAGCATCCGTCCCGGACGGAGGCGGTCTTTATACAGAATGTTTTCCGGCTCGATCGGGACCGTTCCGGCTTCGGAGCCCAGAATGATGTGGTCGTCCTTCGTCACGTAGTAACGAGCCGGACGAAGGCCGTTCCGGTCCAAAATAGCGCCGATCTGCGTGCCGTCGGTAAACGCCATCGCGGCCGGTCCGTCCCACGGCTCCATCAGGGTGCTGTGATACTCGTAGAACGCCTTCTTCTCTTCGCTCATGCTCTCGTGGCCCGACCACGGCTCCGGCACCATCATCATCGCCACGTGCGGCAGCGACCGGCCGGCCAGATACAGGAATTCCAGCGTGTTGTCGAACATCGCCGTATCCGAGCCGTCGGGATTGACGACCGGCTTGATCTTCTCCATGTCCTCGCCGAACAGCTCGGACGCGAACAGCGTCTGGCGGGCATGCATCCAGTTGATGTTGCCGCGCAGCGTATTGATCTCGCCGTTATGAATCAGGTAGCGGTACGGATGAGCGCGCTCCCAGCTCGGGAACGTGTTGGTGCTGAAACGCGAGTGGACGAGCGCAATCGCGGTTTCCATCGCTTCGTCGTTCAGCTCGATATAGAAGGAACGCACCTGTTCGGTCGTAAGCATCCCTTTGTATACGATCTTCTTGCTCGAGAGGCTCGAGAAATAGAACATGTCCCCGCCCTCGACGCCGCCGTAACGGATCGCCAGCTCGGCGCGCTTGCGGATGACGTACAGCTTGCGCTCGAAAGGAAGCTCGCCTTCCACGCCCGCTCCGCGGCCGATGAATACCTGGCGGACAAAAGGCTTCACGGCCTTCGCCGATTCGCCCAGCTTCTCGTCGTCGGTCGGCACGGTCCGCCAACCGAGGAAGGTCTGGCCTTCCTCGCGCACGATCGCCTCGAAGCGGCGTTCATGCTCCGCGCGAAGCTTCTCGTCATGCGGCAGGAAAAGCATGCCTACGGCATAGTCGCCCTCTGCCGGAAGCTGGATTTTCAACCCTTTCAATTCCCTCGAAAAGAAAGCGTGCGGAATCTGTATCATGATCCCGGCGCCGTCGCCCGTATTCGGTTCGCTGCCTTGACCTCCGCGGTGCTCCATGTTCTCAAGGACGGTAAGCGCCTGCCGGATGATCTTGTGCGACTTGATGCCTTTGATATTCGCCACAAAGCCCATGCCGCAGGCGTCCTTCTCGAACTGCGGATCGTACAGGCCTTGCTTCGGCGGCAATCCCAAACGATTAACTTTCATGTTGTGCAACCTCTCTATCAAAAGATTTTGTGCAAGCCGCTCATGTAGAGAACAAAATGCTTCATTTCCAGCGGCTTTTGTCATAGAATGGTAACAGCGAGCGCGCGGAAGCGGCTCGGGCCGGAAACAGCTGAAGTTTGCATCATAGTACTCTAGTATAGCCCATTCCCTGTCCGTCAGAAATGGATTATTTCGCGCATCATTTGCATTTTCACCATATTATTTTACCATCCCCCTTTACCGATATCTATTTAATCTTTTTTATGGTCGCGATAAGTGATTTTTTGCTCATTCCAACATGCAAAGGATGTGGGGTCATTGAACGGAAAATTCGGGAAAAGGGCAGCGCATACGCTGGCGGCGGCACTTGCGGCCGCTTTGCTCGCCGGCATGGCGGCGGTTTCGGCGGAAGAGATTCCGCGGGTTCCTTATGCGGCCGCGGGGGCGGAGACAAAAATGGACGCCGCGGCAAGCGTACGGGCGAAGGACGCCTACCGCATCGTCGCGTTCGGCGACTCGCTCACGGCCGGATACGAATACGGCATGGACCAAATGGACGTGATGCCTGTGCCTTACGGCTACGTGGACAGGCTGTTCGAGCAGGCGCTGTTCCGCGGCCGGGCGGAAATGTACAATTACGGAATCCTGGGCTTGCAGACGATCGGCTTGAAAAATTTCCTGGCGGCCGTCGAGCGGGACACGCCGGTTACGGAGGCGGAGCTCGGACAGGAGAAGCCGCTTCCCGACCCTCGCGCAGCCGCCATGCTGAAAGCCGTGCCCGAGACGCGGGCCGCTTTGTCGGGCGCCGATCTGGTCGCGGTGATGATCGGCGGCAACGACTTCAGCCCGGTGATCGGGCTGATCGGCAATCCGGCCGAAGCCGAGCTCTGGCTGACCGGCGCATTGGAAGCGTACGAAAGCTCGCTGGAAGCTTCGATCCGATCGATCGCGGCCGTCAACCCGAAAGCTCGGATCGTGGTCGGCGACGTATATTCGCCGGTGCCGAAGAAAACCGGGCTGATCGGCGTCGAGCCTGAAGTGTATGACAGGCTGCAGGCTGTGGCGGGACGCGTCAGGGAGCGTCTCGAGGCGGTAACGGCCCGGCTGTCGATGGAAGGCTTGCAGGTGAAGCCCGCTTTTCCGTCCAAGGCATTCGTCGGACGCGAAGCCGCGTTTACGGCGATTGTCGCCTCCCGCGGCCAGGACATTCACCCGTCGCAGTCCGGTTATCAGGCGATCGGAGAAGCGTTCGCCGAGGCGGTCTGGGGCGAGACGCGCGCCGTCGCGCCGAGAGACGCAACAACGCCGATATCGGTCATCGTAGGCGGCCGCGAGGTTCTGTCGGAGTTCAAACCGGTCGTGAAGAACAACCGCACCTTCCTGGTGCTTCGCGATATCGCCGACGCCGTGAAGGCGACGACAAGATGGGAAGGCAAGACGCAGAAAGCGACGGTCTCGCTGGGCGGCACAACGGTCGAGCTGACGATCGGCGCGAAGACGATGCGGGTGAACGGCAGAAGCGTGCCGGTCGATGTGCCCGCTTTCCTGCAGCGGTCAGGCAGCGAGATCAAGACCTATGTGCCGCTTGCCGCGCTCTCCGACGGCCTGGGCTTCCAGGTCGAATACCGCGCCAAGCTGAAAGCAGCATTTATCAACGAGTAATTCTATTTATTCAGGAACGACGGCACAGGGCTGTCCCCGAGAGCAGAGTCATCTGCTTTCGGAGACAGCCCTTCCGTCACGGGCCCTTCAATATTCGCCGCGAAGCTCGTCAAGGTGGCGGATGCCCTGCTCGGCCCAGCGCTTCAGCCGGTCCAGCCGGTTCCATTCCTCATCCAGCGCCCGCAGCAGCGATTCCCGGTACTCCGGAACGGCACCCGCGAAAGGCTGCAGCTCACGGGTCGGCACATTAACCTTCTCCGTATGGCTCAGCGCGCGCCGCTGATGGAACATCGGAACATCCGGATCGTACGGGTGATGGAGGTCACCCTGCTCCGGATGCTTCAGCACGGCCAGCGTCTTCATCAAGGCGCGCGCGCCGTTGAATTCCACCACTTCACCGACATAGACGCCCGACTTATACGCCATTCTCGCCAGCTGCCCGGCCTGGACGCCGACGCTCCCGATTTCGATCTCGTTCAACTTTTTCGACCTCCGACTCGTCTGGTATATCGTTCAATCTTTACCCATTATACCGCACATTTCGTTTTTCTTTAGGATAACTTAAGATAAGGACAGGCTTTCGGACTCCCGCCTGCCTTGTCAACCGGTATCCACCTTTCGTAATATGGTATTAGGAAAAGTAGGTGAGACGATGCGTAAGAAACGAGTGCTTCTGCTATCGGAAGGGTTCGGGTCCGGACATACCCAAGCCGCCTACGCGCTGGCCGTCGGCATACGACAGCTCAACCCCGACATCCGGACCCGGGTCATCGAGCTGGGGAAATTTCTGAATCCGGTGCTTGGGCCCTGGATTGTATCGGCCTATCGCAAAACGGTCAGCAAGCAGCCGAAGCTGGTCGGCATGATGTACCGGACGAACTACAAGCGATCCCTCAACCGATTCACCCAGCTTGCGCTTCATCGCATTTTTTATACGCAAACCTCCCAGGTGATCACGCAGCTGAAGCCGGATCTCATCATTTGCACCCATCCCGTGCCGAACGCGGTCGTTGCCCGCCTGAAGAGACTCGGGCTGAACGTGCCCCTGTACACCTTGATTACCGATTACGACGCGCACGGCACCTGGACGAACGCCGAGGTGAACAAATATCTGGTTTCCACCCCCGTCGTCAAACGCAAGCTGATCGAGCACGGTATCCCGGAAGCGAGGATCGAGGTGACGGGCATCCCGGTTCACCCGAATTTCTGGATGACCTATGACAAGAAGGACATGCAGAAGCAGTTCGGCCTCAAGCCGATGCCGACGGTGCTGGTCATGGGCGGCGGTTGGGGGCTGCTGAACGACGACAACGATCTGTTCGAGTACATGGCCAAAACCTACCGCGAGCAGGTCCAGATGATTTTCTGCGTCGGCAGCAACGAAAAGGCGAAGGAAAGCCTGGAATCGAATCCTTCCTTCCGGCACCCCAACATCCGGATTCTCGGCTTCACCCGCGAGGTAAGCAAGCTGATGGACGCGTCCGACCTGCTGATCACGAAGCCGGGCGGCATGACGTGCACGGAGGGGCTCAGCAAAGGCATGCCGATGCTGTTCTACGAGCCGATTCCAGGGCAGGAAGAAGAGAACTGCGAATACTTCGTACGAAACGGCTTCGGCGAAATGCTCGCGGACGAATCGTCCATAGACAAATGGTTCACGCTCATTCAGCAGCCCTACACGACCGTGCAATACCGCCGGACGCTGATGACCAAACGGAACCAGCAATACAACCCCGAGCAATGCTCCCGCGCCGTGCTGCAGATGATGCAGTGAACGGCGCTTTTTTTCCGCCGCCGAATTGCGCCCGCCTTGAATGGGAATCATAATTCCCGGGAACGGAGCACCCGACTTCACTTCAACTCGTTGATTTCATGTATTTTGATCGCCAACTGCAGCAGCAATTTGGTTTCCGGATCGTCCAGACGCAGGCCGAGTTCGTTTTTGATTCGGTCCAGCCGGTAACTGACCGTGTTGTAATGGACGAACATTCGTTCCGCCGTTTCTTTCGCGTTGCAATTGCAATGAAAATAGGTGCGAAGCGTATTCATCAGCGCGCCTTGCTGCTTCCTGTCCAATTCAAGCAAAGGCTGTAAATACAGACGCTTGTATTCTTCCAGCTCCCCGGCGCCCTGCAAACGATACAGCAGCAAATAAATCCCGAGATCGGCGTAGCGCACAATGTCGCTTTGCAACCGGCAGATGCTTCTGATTTCCGCAGCCCTTTTCGCATCGCGAAAGCTGGCGTGCACCTCGCCTTGCGAGGCCGCTTCCCGCCCCAGACAAAGAGACGCCCGCCGTTCCTGCAGCAACGGCTGCAGGATGGACCAGGCATGACCGACAATGTCGCCGCCCGTTCCTTTTTCGGCGCTCCCCAGTGTGAAAAGGGCGGCGAGTTCCCCTTCCAGAACGGTCCATTTCACTCCGCTTTTGCGCGGCGCGCCCTCCCCATTCAATCGCCTCGCCAGTTCCTGAAGCTCTCTCACCTCCGCTCTTGTATCCCGGAAAGAGACAACGCCCGCCAAATAGGCCGCCCCTTGGGCCAAAGGCCATCCGCAGGCTTCCGCCCTGAGCCGCAAATCGACCTCCGAAACGATCCGCCCCGCCATCCAATCCTGCAAAAATTGATCAAAATATTTCGCCTCGATGTTTCTTCGCGCCTGCATGTTGCTGATTTCAAAGCCGAGCAAACGGCCGGCCCAGTTCACGGTCAACGAATCGACGATTCCGTTCTCGTTGGCGTATTCCAATATCAGCAAAAGATAGGACCCGGGTTGTCCGCCGGGCACCGTGGTCACGTGAACCCGGACGGTCTCGTCTCCGATCGGCACAATACTCGTTTCCGGGGCGCGGTCCGCGCGAATTCGTTCCCATTCGGCATCCCCCATCCGGACACACAGCCGCTCCGCGTCGGACGACGCGATCCATTGGTTGTGAGGATCAAGCAGCACGACCGGATTTTTAATCATCAGCTGAAGGTGATGCAGAAAAGCAGGAAGCCCGTCTCCGTGCAGCAGCACGTGAGACAGGCGTTGAACCCGGCCTTGCAGGATGGTCAGATCTCTGGATTCCGACACGAGTACCCGTTCCATCACTTCGCGGACCACATCGGAAAATGTCGTGCTTGGCGGAAGCTCGATCAATGGAATGCCGTAATGATCCGCGGCTTGAACCGCGGCGGCCGGCACCGCATCAAAGAAGCGTTTCGTTTTGACGCCCAAGGCGACGACGCCTTTCTGGGCAAGCTGCGCAATCAGCGTCACCAGCACTTCCGGATCATCCTTGAACGGGTAGCCGGTCGTCATCAGAAATTCTCCGGGCCGCACCCAATCCACGACATCCGGAACTTCCATTACGTTGATGCGGCTGATCGTTCTTTCCAAGCCCGAGCCGCCGCCAAGAAGAACCGCTTCCTTGAAATGGGGGACGGCGAACAGATCCTTAACCGCAAACCCCTCTCTCATGTTGTCTTCCATAGCTTCCTTCCTTTCCTGATGGCGGTCCGCTATTTACGTTTGCAAAGCTGCGATGAACGGCGCGGCAGCCGACGTCCATCCGAAGATGCCTCCTTGCTGCCGCACCATATGAATGGCCGCCTCATGATCGGCGGGATCGAAAGCGGCGGTCGCGTCTTCCAGCACGAGACAGCGGTATCCGCGGTCATTCGCCTCCCGCAGCGTCGTATGCACGCACACATGCGTCGTTACCCCGCACAGAATCAATGATTCGATATGGCTCTCTTCCAAAATGTTCCGGAGATTCGTCCGGTAGAACGCGCCTTTGCCCGGCTTGTCGATGACCGGCTCTCCCGGGACGGGCGCAAGCTCGGAAACGATCTCGTGCCCCCGCTCCCCGCGGATCAGTATGCGTCCCATGGGGCCGATATCGCCGATCCCGGCTCCTTGCCGCCTGCTCCGTTCCAGCTTGGACGGCGGACAGTCGGAAAGGTCCGGCAGATGCCCTTCCCTCGTATGCACGACCAGCAGACCGGTCATTCGGGCGGCGTCCAGAACGCCCGATATCACCGGTATTATGGCCCGGGCAGGGGCAATGTCGTTCCCGAGCCGTTCCCCGAACCCGCCCGGCGCGCAGAAGTCGTTCTGCATGTCAATCACAATGAGGGCCGTGCCGGCCGGACGAAAGCCGAACGGATACGGCAAGGCTTCACCCAGTTCGATTAGCGGGTAATTCATCTCCTCACCCGTTTCCTTCCGTGAGCGGCCGCTCCGTCGGCACGGGAACCCGAATCGTTTCAAAAAAACGGTTGCGCGGCGCGTCCTCTTCCACCGGAAGAAAGATGCTGATCTGCTCGGTCGGAGACGCATCATCGTTCGCAACCGAATGGACGACTCCCGCGGGAACGAGAAACGTGTCGCCCGCTTGATACGATTTCCATTCGCCGTTGCACAGCAGACGAACCTTGCCCGCGGTAATATGAATGATTTCCGCCACATTGTGGAAGTGGGGAAGCACCGCGCCTCCGACGCCGATTTTTTCCCACAGCACCGAGCTTGCGCGCACACGCAGCGCATCCGCTTCCGCCGCCGAAACAATCTCGCGATGGAACAAGGATACATGATCCGGCATCGGCGACCACTCCATCGTATCCGCCGTTTTCACCCAGGTCTGCACGGCCGTATTCATCGACTCACCCATCCTTGTATTTCCGCGCCGGTTTCGGGAAGCCCTCGGTCGAACCGTCCTTGACGGCAACCTCATCCTCCCACGGCAGCCGGTACTTTTCATTCATAAGATCTTTCATATACGTGTAAGGACAGTCTCTGGCCCCGCCGTCTACCGCCACATACCCGCGGTGGCCGAGCTGATAAATATTGTTCTCCACGCCCCACAGGCGGCGGGCTTCGCGGACCAGCGAGGGCCGCACCTCCCCGGACACGACCTCATCCGGCCGGCCCCCGCCCGTGACCAGCGGCACCCCGTCGAAGCCGACAATCATCGCCTCGCCCATGGAATCGAACGTCCCGTCGCTTCCGCTCATGCACACCGAGACGGTATACATGAGATTGCAGAAAGCATTGGCTTGATTCGTAATTTGCCACGCATGGCGGATCGGCGCCGTGTAGCCTGCGGTCCGGATCATGATGTCGGCGCCGAGATACGCGCACTCCCTGGCCATTTCGGGGAACATCCCGTCATGGCAAATAATCAGCGCCAGCTTGCTTCCGTTCGGCCCGCCGCAGACGGGAATTCCCAGATTGCCCGGTTCCCACGGTTCCACGGGAACCCAGGGATGCAGCTTCCGGTAATGCAAGCGGAGCTCCCCTTGGTCGTCGATGATCAGACCCGTATTGTACGGATTTCCGTGCGGGTTCGCTTCCATGATCGAGAAGCAGCCCCAAATCCGGTTTTCCCGGCAAGCTGCCCGGAACGCCCCGACCTCCGGACCGTCGATCCGGCACATCAGAGCCGGATCCGTATTCATGGACAGCCCGTGCAGCGAATATTCCGGGAAAACCACAAGATCCATATTGCGGAGTCCGCGTTTGGCCTTTGCCGTCATGGCGGCAATTCTTTTCGTCTGTTCCGCAAGCTGTGCCGGCGTCTCCACGACAGACAGATTCATCTGCACCAGACCGACAACCACGCCGCCCGGAGACTTATTCAGTCCTCCCAGACCACTCATGCGCATCCTCCCCTTTTCCTGCGGCTTATTGCGGAATGTTTCCGATGACGCCTTCGACGAGATAATCGGCCGCTTCCAGCTGTTCGACCGTCGGCGTTTCACCGTCCTTGATCCGCACTTGCCCCGCCTGGTCCTTGACCGGCCCCTTGAACGGCTGCAGCGTTCCGTTTAACAGCTCTTCCTTTTTCTGTTCCACGAACTGTTTCACATCGTCCGGCACACCCGCGCCGAAGCCGGTCATCTGAACGACATTGTCCGCGAGCGTGCCGCGGTATTTGCCGTCGTACTCGCTGCCCTTGAATTTGCCTTCAACCGCCGTTCTTACCATATCCACGTACAGATCGGACCAATTCCATACGGAACCGGCAATCCAGCCTTTCGGAGCGAGCGATGAAGCGTCCGCGTGGTAGCCTACCGACATGGCGCCCCGCCGCTCGGCCGTTTCAATAACCGTCTTCGTGCAGTCCTGGTGCTGGCTTAATACGTCGACCCCGCTGTCGATCAGCGAGTTCGCGGCATTCGCCTGCTGCCCCGGATCGCACCAGCTTCCGGTAAAGACCACGGAAGTCGTCGCGTTCGGATTCACGGATTTCGCCCCGAGTTCAAACGCATTGACGTTCAGCAGAACCTGCGGAATCGGCACCGAGACGATATAGCCCAGCTTGCCTGTCTTGGACATTTTCCCCGCCGCAACGCCGGCCAGATAAACCGGCTCCCAGATGGTGCCGAAATACGTGCCGAGATTGTCCGCGGTTTTCAAGCCGCCCTGGTGGAAAAAGACGACGTCCGGATAGCGCTTGGCGACATTCAGCGCAGGATCGAGATGACCGTAGGACGTCGGGAAAATGATTTTTGCGCCGTCTTTGATCATCTGCTCCATAACACGCTCGGCTTCCGCCGTTTCCGGGACGTTCTCGGCCCGAAGCACCTTCAGGTCGGGGAATGCTTTTTCCACCGCTTCGCTGCCGAGATACGCGGCCTGGTTGTATCCGTAATCGTCCTTGGTTCCGACAAAGATGAATCCTACCGCCGTGCCGCCCGTTCCCGGGGCCCCGGAGCTGCCGGAGCCGGCCGTTCCCCCGGCGCCGCCGGAATCGTTCTTCCGGGTCACACCGGGCTGGCTGCACGCGGCGATGAAAATCACAGAAGCCAACATCAGAAACGCGAACCTTTTGGCCACTCTCTCCACTTTTTTCCTCATACCGGTTTCTCTCCTTATATTTAGAGTTGCTTGATGCCGCAGATTCTCACCCGGCGCCGTCTCCCCTGAACGCTTTACCTAGCGCTTCAGGGATCAGACTTTGCTTTCTGAGCTCGACAACCAACAGCGCCGCCAGCGTCAGAAGGTACGGAACCATGAACAGGAAGAACGGCGAGATCGGCAGCCCCTGCTGCTGAACAGTCAGCTGAAGCGCCTGGGCCGCGCCGAACAGGTAGGCCCCGATCATGGCCCTCGCCGGCTTCCATGAGGCGAAGATTACAAGCGCCACCGCGACCACGCCGCGGCCTTGCGTCATATTCTCCACCCAGCTGTGCGTGTAGGCCACAGACAGCTGCGCCCCGCCTACCCCCGCCAGAAATCCTCCCGCCAGCACCGCCAAATATCGGACCAGCTGCGGATTGATGCCGCTTGCGAACAGCACTTCTTCCCGCTCGCCGGCCGCCCGAAGCATGATGCCGATCCGGGTGCGGAACAGCAAGAACCACAAACAAGGGACAACCAGAATCGACAAGTACGTCAGCGGATCATGATTGAAGAGAATGCCGCCGACGAACGGAATGTCGGACAACAAGGGAATCGGCACGGGGTTGAACCCGACAATTTGTTCGCTGACGAAACCGCGGCCGAAGAAGGACGTGATCCCCATTCCGAAAAACATGATCGTCAACCCGGTGGCCAACTGATTCGCACGGCAGGTCAGTACGAGAAAAGCGTGAATCGCCGCGATAAGCAATCCGCACAAGCCGCCTGCGAGCACGCCCAGCCACGGATTGCCGGTCCATGCCGTCACCGCGAAGCCGCCAAGCGCGCCGCCGAGCATGGAGCCTTCCGTGCCGAGATTGATTACGCCGGCCCTCTCCGACAGCAGCTCCCCTTGGCTGGCCAGCATGACGGAGGTACCCGAGCGGATAGCTCCCGTCAATATATCCGCAATCATCGTTTCCCCCTCCTTACGCCGCCCAGGATGAAGAACAGGACAAGCGCCATCAGAATATGGACCGAGGATGAAGGCAGGCCCGAGTCGATTTCAAGCGTATTGCCCGCTACGCCGATCATGCCGAGAATAAATGCCGTCACGATGAGCCGAAGGGGATGATTCCAGGCCATCATCGCCGCCAGGAAGCCAAGGTAACCATAATTGGCGCCTGTTGTCGGACGGAGCCGCCCCTCGATCCCGGCAATCTCGATCATCCCCGCAATACCCGCAAGCGCCCCTCCGGCAATCAGAACCCAGAAATACATGTTGTTGACGGCAAAGCCCGCCCGCTCCGCCGCCAAACGGTTGCTTCCGAGCACGCGGAGGCGGAATCCGACTCTCGTTTTCGCCAACGCAAACCACACGAGAACCGTCATCGCAATCGCAACGGCAAAACCGATATGAAGCCGGGTACCGTTAAGGATCGGCAGTCTCAATGTCCAGGCAATTTCAGGAGAGAACGGCCAGTTGAACGATTCGGGATCCTTCAGGATTCCATGAACGAAGTATCCGATCATGAAAGTGGCGACATAATTGAGAAGCACGCTCGTGATCGTCTCGTTGAGGCGGCCTTTCACCTTCAAGAAGGCGGTTAATGCGGCCCAGACGGCTCCGCCCAACGCACCGGCAAGCAGCATCAGCGGAATGCCGAGCCAAGCGGGCAGGCCGTTCAGATAAAATACGGCAAACCATGTGGAAAACAAAGCTCCGAGGGCCAGCTGCCCCTCTCCCCCGACATTGACCAGACCCGCTTTGGCGGGAAGCACGGCGGCCAGACCGGTAAGAACGATCGGCGTGGCTTTGAGCAGAACTTCCCCGAAGCCGTACAAATCGCCGAAGGTCGACTTCACCATCGACACATACAATTCCCACGGATTCACGCCGTAGAAAAACAGGAACACCCCGTAAATCACGAAGGGGGCCATCAGGATTCCCATCCGGATGCCGAACGGCTTCAATCTGCCCCGAAAGGATACCGTCCCCGCCGGCAGCGCGGCAACACTCGCTGGCTGCTTCATGCGGATTCTCCTTTCAGCATGCGGCGGCCGATCTGCGCAACATCGGTTTCCGCAGGACGGTACGGTCCCAACAACCGCTTGCCGGACAGAACGACCAGACGGTCGGACAGCTTGAACAGCTCATCCAGATCTTCCGAGAACAAAAGGACAGCCGTGCCTTGTTCAGCCAACTCGATCAAGTGCTGCTGGATCGTGCGGGCGGTTCCGATATCGAGCCCGCGGCTCGGATAGCTGACGATGAGGATTTCCGGCTTTCGGATCAACGCCCGGGACAGCACCATGCGCTGGATATTTCCTCCGGACAATTGATCGGCTCTCCGGTCCGCCCCCGCCAGTGCGAGCGACTTCGCCTCCGCGCTTTGCTCCAATTCGGTTCTCATGTGCCGCCAGTCGATTCCCGCGCCTTTGGGCCGAAGAGGGATTCCGTCCAACAGCATATGCTCGAGGATGGTAAACCCGGGGATGACGGACTCCTTGACGGGATCCTCGGAAACGAAGCTGACGCCGGCATCCATGAACGCTTTGGTGCCTCCCTTGATTTCTTTTCCGCCAATCGCCAGCGACCCGGACGACAGCGCGCGCAGCCCGAAGAGCACCTCGGCCAGCTCGCGCTGCCCGCTCCCGGATATCCCCGCAACGCCGACGATCTCGCCTTTCCGAAGCGTCAGCCGCACATCGGCGAGCACCGTTTCCCCATGATCCCCATCGATTGTCCCCCGTTCGATTTGCAAAACCGCGGACGGCTCCCTTTCCGAATCGGAGACGGGCTTTACGACGGGTGTCAAGGACTTCTCCCCTATCATGGCGGAAATCAGCGCATTCCCTTCCAAGCCCTCCTCGCGGTTCGCCGTGTAGGTGATTTGTCCGGCCCGCAGGACGGTTACTTGATCCGCACAGGCAAGCACTTCGTTGATTTTATGGGTAATGAGAAGAATGCCGTATCGGTCCTCGCGAAGCAGAACCAGCATATGGAGGAAAGCCTCGACTTCCTGGGGAACAAGCACGCTGGTAGGCTCGTCGAAAATAATGATCCGCGTTTCCGGAACGAGCAGCACTTTCACAATTTCCAAACGCTGCCGCTGTCCAAGATCGAGCTGCCAGACGTATGCATCGGGATCCACCGACAAGCCGTACTTGGCGGAAATCTCCACTATGCGTTGACGGAGGCTTTTTCTCCGCAGCCGCCACCCCCTCTCTACGGCCAGCGCGATATTATCGAGTACGGTCATGGCGGGAATGAGCCGGAAATCCTGAAACACCATGCCGATCCCTCTTGCTCGCGCCTTGGTCGGAGGATGAAGGGTTACCGGTTCGCCCTCCATATAAACCGCCCCCTCGTCCGGTTCGTACACGCCGTACAGCATTTTCATGAGTGTACTCTTGCCCGCTCCGTTCTCTCCGAGAATGGCATGGATCGTCCCGGGCCTGACTTCGAGATCGATCCCTTGATTTGCGGTCAATGAACCGAAACGCTTCGTCAGCCCTTTCGCCTGCAGAAGACAGGAAACCTTATCGATACTCATCGGCATGATCGATCCGCCCCCTTTAATGTCAATTAAAATAACACTACAGATCATAAATGTTTACATATCCAATTATAATACACTTTTTTGCGATAATCTTTATTCGTTATTCATATAAATGAAATAAATTTATTGTGATCAGGAGATAAAATCTCCATAAATCTAACATGGTGATCGGCGCGGCACCCCTTGCCGTTCAACGCAAAAGGCTACCCTGCAGGTAGCCCCTGATGCATGCCGTCTACTTTGCCGTTCGCCAGCCGCCGAAAGCCGTGATATCCTCCGCCTCCGCAGCCGCATAATCCTCGCACACGAAGCCCGGGATTTCCGTTCCGTCCCGCAGCTCGACTTTGCCGATGCACAGCGGGGCGGGAATGGAGGCGACGAACAGGCCGAATGCCTCCATGGGCATTTCCCAGACTTCGAGACCGATCGCGGAACCCCCCTGCGGTCGTTTGACCAATCCCGGTTTGGATGGCGTTGTCGGCAGCCTGACCATTCGGTATTTCGCCGCTGTCCGGTCTTCCCGCACAAAGCGCGCCCCGCACGCCCGCATTTGCTTTTCCAACGGATACCCCCGCATATGCAATCCGCAAACCGCCACCAACGTATTTGGCCGGGAAACCGCGGTTGCATGCACGCCCGGGTCGCCCAGGAACGCTTTCGCCGCGCCGCACAGCAAGCCTTCGTTCTCCGCCAGGGCAAACAGCGTAATGCCGAACGGGAGGCCGATTGCCGCCGCGTCGGACGGCACGGCCACCGCGCACAAATCCAGCAAATTGCAGTGGTTCGTGTACCGTCCCATTTCGTTATTGGTCTGAACGGGATTCGCACGCACTTGATCCCGGCTCCACGTCCCCCCGGCCGTCGGCAGCACAAGCACCGCATCTTTCAGAAGCTTGCCCGATTCGAGCTTAAGCATTTGCAGCGTATGCATCGCCTTGAACAACGAAGCGGCGTCGTATTGCTCGGCCGCACCCGAACGCAGTATTTGTTCCGTCACGGGCAGAGCGCTGCCAGGGTGCGCATCGATAAAACCGCCCAAGCCCGCCCATCTTTCTTCAACAAACGGACCTCCATAGAGCAAAGAGGCGGCTTGGGAAAATAAGCGGATATCGACGTACTCGATTTCGATGTCCAGTCTGTTGAGCCGTTCGACCGCCGTCTGCCACGCCCGGCCGTATTCCTTCGCGTAAGGCCCGAAAAAGTGCAGCTGCTCTTTAGGCAAACACAGCTTCGCGGGAATGGCTGCGGTTGGCGGAAGGAAGCTTTTCGACCAGGGATCGAAATCGTCGATGCCCCGCGCCGCGCGATCCACCTCAAGCGCATCCGCCAGGTCATGGGTAAAGACGGTTACGCAATCCAGGCTGGCACAGGCGTGAACCACCCCTTTGGTCGGCCAGGCGCCAAGGCTCGGTTTGAATCCGACAAGCCCGTTCAGGGCGGCGGGCACACGGCCGGAACCCGCCGTATCGGTGCCGAGGGCGAAGGCCGCATGGCCGCGCGCCACCGCCACCGCGGAACCGGAGCTGGATCCCCCGCTGATCAAGTCGCCCCGAAGCGCATTATGCGTCTCGCCATATGGACTCCTCGTCCCCACCAATCCGGTCGCGAATTGGTCCATGTTGGTCTTGCCGACCGGAATCGCCCCTGCGGCTATCAGGCGCGCGACTACCGCGGCGTGTTCCGTCGGAACGTATTGGAAATCCGGACATCCCGCGGTCGTCGGAACGCCGGCCCAATCGATATTATCCTTCATCGCGAAAGGAATGCCCCACAGCGGCGCACCCGCCGGATCAAGCGAAGCCAGCCGGTCCAAATAGGGCCGGATCCGTTCCATCCGGGGCGGCGTAATCCAGATGTTCATGCCCGCGTCCGCTTCCGCCCGGTTGACGATTTCGCGCACCGTGTCTTCCGGTGAAACTTCATGTTTCAAATACGCATCCCGCAGCCATCGGATGGACAAAGCGCGTGGAAAATGTTTGTCTGCCATGTTGTCAATTCCGCCTTTCCGCAAGCGACCGCAAGACAGGAAGTACATGCCCGGAGCTGGACACGCTGCCGAAAACCCCTCCCTGCATCGTCACCATCTTCAACGCCGCAAGATGATTGTCGAAGTCCGTAGCCCCCGTGCAGTCCTCCAGAATCAGGCACTCATAGCCGCGGTCGTTGGCTTCCCGCATCGTCGTATGCACGCAAACATCCGTCGTAATCCCGGTCAAGATCAAATTTTGAATTCCTTTGGTCCGAAGAATCATGTCCAGATCGGTCGCATAAAAACTTCCTTTGCCCGGCTTGTCGATGATGACCTCACCCGGCATAGGGGACAATTCCCCGATAATTTGCCAACCCGGCTCACCCCGGACCAAAATTTTTCCGGCCGGCCCCACGGAGCCGATTTCAGCCCCGATTTGCTTGCTGCGCCACTTTTTATTGGCCGGAAGATCCGTTAAATCCGGCCGGTGGCCCTCCCGGGTATGGATGATCGTGAATCCCGGGACGGCCCTGGCCGCCTCGAGCAATCGCTTGATCGGCTCGATGGCGCGGCGAGTCAGGGAGATGTCGTAGCCCATCCGGTCGACATACCCGCCGATCCCGCAAAAATCGGTCTGCATGTCGATAATGACCAAGGCGGTGTTTTCCGCCTTTAACTCTCCGTTGTATGGATACGGATACGGATTCCCTTGAATGAACATAGCCGTCACCCCTTTATCATGTTAGATGAACGTAAGGAAAGCTGTGGTTTTGTTATATTATATAACATCATTATGGGGGAGTCATTGTAAGAGGATCACATATTATGAAAGACTATGTTGTTCTTGTTTAATAGCCGCTTGCCTTGGGAGCAGCGATACCGACCCGCATCGATATCTCCGGCCGCTATGAGCGGGAATCCCGGCCTACGAAGAAAACCGCCGGAGAGCAAGCTCTCCGGCGGTCGCGGTTGTGCCGTTATCTATTATCTTTACAAGACGCTGCCTCCGAAAAGGAAGCGGTATTCCCAGTGCCGGTTGGCAAGGTCATCGATTCTGACCCCCCCGGCCTCCTTCGAGTAAGTGTGCAGCACTTTGCCGTTGCCGAGATAAATGCCGTTATGCGTAATGCGGGCGGTCGATTTGTCGACGCCGGCGTATGCGGACGGCTTCGAGCCTCTGTAGCTCATGAAAAACATGACGTCGCCGGGCTTCAGCTTGGTCCAATCCGTGATGACGCCGCCCTTGTTCTTCAGATACTGCCCTTGACTGCGGGAGTCGGCCGGCAGTTTCAAGCCGACGCCGTCGATAAAGGCTTGACGGACGAAATCGGAGCAGTCGAACGTGGTCGTCGTGCTGCGGTCGGAGCCGAATTCATACGGCGTGCCGAGATACTTCATGCCGGCCGCGATCACCCGTTCGGCCTGCTGCGACGGCGCGGCGCCGCCGACCGGCTTGGACACGGCCGGAGCAGGCCCGGACCCCGCGGAGCCGCCCGCGGAGACGTTTATGTATTTCTTTCGGGCCGAAACATAGCCCATGTCGCCCTTCTCGGAACGCACCTGATACCAATAGGCGTTCGGTTGGCTGATGACGGTTACGGTCTCGCCCTTCTTCAGATAACGAATAAAACCGCCGGATGTGCTAGGCGCTTCCCGGAAGCTTACTCCGGCGACGATCTCGGCCTGCTTGGCATTGCTGACCGCTCCTGCCGAACCCGGGAGCGCGGCGGTAACCAGCATCGCTGACGCGACAACTAACGCAGCCCACTTTTTCATGATGCAACCTCCATTGTCGAATAATGACTTTCCGCTGACTCCCCCCCATTCTAATCGGACAGGCACCCGCATGCATCCATCGTCGGTCCCAAAAAAGCAGGCGCCATATCCGCCGGGAATCCGATCTGTAAAAAGTACCCGCTATACCCAATACGATGCAGTCCGAACCAGGACCGGTCCCGAAAAAACGCGCCCCTATGGGAAAAACAGGGCGCCCCCTCTCTGCTTGCCTATCCAAACCACGCCGGGATCCTCTAGTCCGTTAGCTCCAAACGTCCGTCCAAAACCCGGGACGTGGTGCAATTTACCACCTTCCCTCATGAAGAGCCTGCCCCTCTGATTGCGCAGCGCAAAAACGCCCGAAGAGGATGGCCCTCTCCGGACGTTTCGCTCGTTTGGCTGCTTGACGCAAGGTCGCATCCGCTACCGGTCGCGGCGCAGCATGGTCTCGATCTCATACGGCTCGACATGAACATGAATGTTCATAATATTATGCTTGCCTTCCATGCACCGCTCGATCTCGTCGCTGATCCGGTGGCTTTCGATCAGGGACAAGCCCGGATCGACCAGCACGATGACGTCGATCAGCACATTGCTGCCGTGTATGCGGGCCTTGATGTCCTTGATCGACCGCACGCCCTTGGTACGCTCGATCGTGCCGCGCAGCGTACTCAACTGATTTGCGTCAAAGCCGTCCGTCAAGGCATGGGTCGAGCTGTAGAAAATTTCCCATGCCGTCTTGCAAATGAGCAAACCGACCGCGAGAGCGGCCACCGGATCGAGCCACGGAAGGCCGAACTGCGAGCCGATGATGCCGACCGCCGCGCCGACGCCGACCAGCACGTCGGAGAGGTTGTCCTTGGCCGCCGCCATCAGCGCCTGATTGCTGATCCTCTTCGCCAGGCGACGGTTATACTCATACACGCCGTACATGCAAACGGACGCGGCAAGCGCCACCCATGCCGACGTCAGGTCCGGCACCGCCCTATCTCCTTCGTAGAGCGAACGCACGGCGCCGATCAGCACCTGCAGCCCGACTGACGCCATAATGAACGAGGCGACGAGCGCCGCGATCGTCTCGGCCCGGAAATGGCCGTAGGGATGATCCTGATCCGGCGGCTTCTGCGATATTTTCAACCCGATCAGCACTGCCGTCGAAGCGACGATATCGGTCAGGTTATTGAACCCGTCCGCCACAAGCGCATCCGACAGAAACCAGTATCCCGCGGCCAGCTTGGCGCCCGACAAAATCAGATAGGCCGCGATGCTGATCCAGGCGCCCTTCTCCCCTTCCTTGATGTCCCGATACTGATCCAACTGCCGCACCTCCGCTTACCCGGTTCAAACCAATAACGGTATCATACCCGATCCGTTTCGTGTGGGTCTAGAGAAACAGTGTTGGCGCGATGCGGTTTTTTATGCGCCGACGCAACTTGTTTGTCCGTTCTCAACACAGGCGGACGAACGCCCGCGAAGGATTAGGCTACCCTTAATCGGCGAATATATCCGGGATATTCCAGCGGGCGGCAAGCCCTCTAAACGATCGGATCGCCCGCAGGATCATTCGGTTTGGAACGGTCGCCGGCTGCGGGCGCCAGCTCATTGCCGCACTCGACGCAATAGCGGGCGCCGATGTCGTTCTCGGTCCCGCAGACGGCGCACAGCACGCGAATTTCGCCGACGGTGGACTCCTGCGGCTTCTCGTCGTCCTCCGGGAACTTTTTGCCGCAATCCGGGCAGAACCGGGCATTGACCGGCACGATTTTGCCGCAGGCGGAACAGCTTTTCTCCAGCTTGATGTTCGTGATTTTCTCCTGGATCAGCTTGATGTCCTCATGCAGGTCGGACAGCTGCTCGCAATAGTCCATCACTTCCGTCTCCGACCGTGACAGGTCGCCCCTGGAATAGGCATCGTATACCGTCTTGCCGGTGCGCGCGTACAGCCGGTCGATCTCCTTCTCGCGCGTGGAAATCTGCGACTTCAGCTTCGATATCTCAACCGTCTGCTCCACCTTGCGGGCGGCCTCCGTGGCGCCCTGCTTCATTCGCTCGAATATTGACATGTGCATTCTCCTTTTCCAGATCCGATATATGTATCTATTTACCCACTTAAGGTACGTTTCATTAATGCCGCGGTTGCGCCGCCGTGAGCAGCCGGGAAGCATCAGGCTCGGGTGGATTTCATCCAATCAAACGGCTTATTTATGTTTAGAAGGAGATCTTATGTTGGAAAGGCTCCAGTGAAACCCCCGTTTTCTCGCTGCGGCCCTCCGGATGCTTGATTTTATTGGATGAGATCCAGTGAAATCAAGCTTGGAAGAGAGTGGCTTGGTTTTTATTGGATGAAATCCAAGAGCACGTGAGGATCATAAACCAACGGCATTCCCCATCAAAAAGGGGCCGCCAGCGCGGCCCCTCGTTACTGCGGTTATAGCCGGCGCTTGCCCGCTTACTCAGGCCGAGTACGCCCTTTCGCGCAGCTCCTTGATTTCGCCGCTCTGCAGATATTCGTCATACGTCATCATCCGGTCGATCACCGTTCCGGTCGGCGTAATTTCCACGATCCGGTTGGCGATCGTCTGCACGAACTGATGGTCGTGCGACGTGAAGATCAGCGTGCCGTCGAAGTCGATCAGCCCGTTGTTGAGCGCCGTGATCGACTCCAGATCCAGGTGGTTGGTCGGTTCGTCCATGAGCAGCACGTTCGAGCCGGACAGCATCATTTTGGACAGCATGCAGCGGACCTTCTCGCCGCCGGACAGCACGCTCGCTTTCTTCAGCGCCTCGTCGCCCGAGAACAGCATCCGGCCCAGGAAGCCGCGGATGAACGATTCGTCCTGATCCTTCGAGTACTGGCGCAGCCAATCGACCAGGTTCAATTCGACCCCGTCGAAATAAGCGGAGTTATCCTTCGGAAAATAAGCCTGCGTCGTCGTCACGCCCCACTGGAACGTGCCGGCATCCGGCTCGATTTCGCCCATGAGCAGCTGAAACAGCACTGTCTTGGGCAGCGTATTCGGACCGACAAGCGCGATCTTGTCGCCCTTGTTGACGGTCAGCGTCAGGCTGTCGATCAGCTTCTCGCCGTCGATCGATTTCGTCAGCCCCTCGATCAGCAGCAGCTGCTTGCCCGCCTCGCGCTCCGGCTTGAAGTTGATGAACGGATATTTGCGGTTGGAAGGCCGGATATCGTCGAGCGTAATCTTATCGAGCAGCTTTTTGCGGGACGTCGCCTGCTTCGCCTTCGACTTGTTCGCGCTGAAGCGCTGGATGAACGCCTGCAGCTCCTTGATCTTGTCTTCCTTCTTCTTGTTCTGGTCGCGCATCAGCTGCAGCGCCAGCTGGCTCGACTCGTACCAGAAGTCGTAGTTGCCGACGTACATCTGGATTTTGCCGAAGTCGATGTCCGCGATATGCGTACAAACCGTATTCAGGAAGTGGCGGTCGTGGGATACGACGACGACGGTTCCTTCGTAGCCGGCCAGAAAATTTTCCAGCCATTCGATCGATTGCATATCGAGATGGTTGGTCGGCTCGTCGAGCAGCAGGATTTGCGGGTTGCCGAACAGCGCTTGCGCCAGCAGCACCCGTACCTTCTCGTTGCCGTCGAGCTCGTTCATCAGGCGGTCGTGCATCTCCGTCGGAATGCCGAGACCGTTCAGCATCGCGGCCGCTTCCGACTCGGCCTCCCAGCCGTTCATCTCGGCGAATTCGGCTTCCAGCTCGCCCGCGCGCATGCCGTCTTCATCGGTGAAGTCCGCTTTCATGTAGATGGCTTCCTTCTCCTTCATGACGTCGTACAGCTTTTTGTAGCCCATGATGACCGTATCGAGCACCTTGAATTCGTCGTACTCGAAATGGTTCTGCTTCAGGACCGCAATCCGCTCGCCCGGTGTAATGTGGACCTCGCCGTTCGTCGGCTCGATCTCACCGGATAAAATTTTCAGAAACGTCGACTTGCCGGCGCCGTTGGCGCCGATCAGGCCGTAACAGTTGCCCGGCGTGAACTTGATGTTCACATCTTCAAAAAGCGCACGCTTGCCGTAGCGCAGCGTAACGCCGCTGGTGCTGATCATGTGCGTAATCCCGTCCTTATTCTCGTATTTCCACTCATCGTTCCATTATAGCATATACCGACGCCAAAAAGTGACGGGAAGCTTCAAGCTTGTTCCCAGCATGACCGGACGGTCAAGTCCGCTCGCATCGAAAGTTTCCGCAGGCCCGCAGGCAGCAGAAAACGCCCGCCGGAGACGGCGGGCATTCGGTGTGCTTGACGTGTCGGTGCGTATCCGCCTTGAGAGCGCCGGCCGCGGTCAAGTCAGTTCCAGTCCAGCTTCACTTCATGGCCGGTTCGAGACGATTGGTAGATGGCGCTCAGAATGCGGTTGTTCGTATAGCCGGACAGCGCGGAAGCAATCGGCTCCTTGTTCTCTCGGATGCATTCGATAAAATGCTTGCTCAGCATCGTCCGGTCCTCCTCGCCTTCAAGCGGCTTGATCTCGCTCTCGATGACCTGGTCGAACGCGTGCGTGGCGAACGTCGCCTTCTCGCCGACCAGCGAGATGCCCGCCTCAGTGCCCATCAGGTTGACGAACGGCTCCTCCGGAAGTCCGGCGGAATGCGCCGCCCAGCTTACCTCGAGCGACAGCGTCGCGCCGTTGTCCATCTTGATCAGCGCGGTCGCCAAATCCTCGACGTCGTAATAACCGTCCCAGTTCGGCGTTCCCCATGTGCCGATCCCTTTGCGCTGCGGGCCGAACTCGGCGTAGGTCGTGCCGAACACCGACACCGGCTTCGGGTTGCCCATCAAGTACAGCGTCAGGTCCAGCATATGCACGCCGATATCGATCAGCGGCCCGCCGCCGGACTCCTCCATGCGGGTAAACCAGGAGCCCCAGCCCGGAATGCCTTTCTTGCGGAACCAGCCGGTCTTCGCGTTGTAAATCCGGCCGAGCTCTCCCTTGTCGATGTGATGCTTGAGCGCGCGGGCGATGCCGCTCCAGCGCATCTGATGCGCCATCATCAGCACCTTGCCGGACTCTTCCTTCGCCTGCAAAATCGTTCTCGCCGATTCGGCGTCGTTCGCCATCGGCTTCTCCAGCAGGACGTGCTTGCCGTGCTTCAACGCTTCGATGGCAAGCGGCGCATGATATTTGTTCGGAACACCGATGACGACCGCATCGATGGCCGGATCTTCAAACATATGCTGCGGGCTTTGATAGACGACCGAGATCGTATGCTCCTTGGCACGCTGCTCGGCTTGCGGCAGATAGGCGTCCGTTACGCCTGCGAGGTATACGCCCGGAATGCGTCCGAACGTGTTCATATGGACGTTGCCGATGCCTCCCGCCCCGACAATGCCCAAACGGATCGATGATGACATGGGTATAGTAGGCCTCCCCTAAAAATCGTTACCCATACAGTATAGCGCTGTAGCCGGTCACGCGCCAGGTCGCCTTTTGGCTTCCTTTTGCGCCGAATTGGCTTATTTGCCGCTTAGCTTCCACGTTTCGCCGTGAGGCAGCATGACGAGGCGCTTCGGATCGATGCCGAGACTGCGCCTGCCCGACTCCAGCCGGTCGAGCGCCTCGCGCGGCGTGTCGTCGGCCAGCTTGAACGCGCCGTAGTGCATCGGCACGAACCAATCGGCCCCCGTATCGAGAAAAGCCTGCAGCGCCTGCTCGGGCGTCACATGCTGCGGACCCATGAAATGCTCCGGCTCGTACGCGCCGATCGGCATCATCGCGACGTCGATCGAGAACCGTTTGCCGATTTCGCAGAAGCCGCGAAAATAACCGCTGTCCCCGGCAAAATAGACGGTGGGCGAGTGGGTTTGGGAAACGACGGGCCGGCCGTCGTGCGATTCGGTCTGTGTGTCCGGCACATACCCGGTCGCATGCTGCACCGCATGTTCGGCCTCATGCAAGGCAGCCTCGTGCGCCGCGGTCGATTCGATGACCCAGCCGCCCCAATGCGAGCGGTTCATGTCCCACGGCGTGCGGCGGCTCCAATGCTGGGCGGGCACGAACGTGAACTTCACGCCGCGCACGACGCACGACTCCCACCAATGCAGCTCTTTGACGCGCATGAAGCCTTTCAGCTGCAGCTTCTGCCTCAGCCCGGCCGGGACCAGCAGCGTCTTCGGTCCGTGCAGGCGGCGCAGCGACGTAATGCTCAAGTGATCGTAATGCGAATGCGAGACGAGCACGACGTCGACCGGCGGCATGTCGTCGAGCGGAACGCCCGGCGTGCTCATCCGCTTATGGACGCCGATCTGGGTGGTCCATACCGGGTCGGTCACGATGTTCAGTCCGGAGTGCTGCAGCAGAAAGGTCGAATGCCCGATCCATGTGATCGTCGGCTCGGTGCGATTGTGGTGAAGGTAGGTGAGGTCGGGCGACACGGTGGGAACGATGTAGGAGTAATCTTTTTCCCGGAGCTTGCGGGCTCGCTCCTGGCGCCAACGCTTGAAATGGTTCAGCGCCTTCTCCGTATAGACGAAGTCCAGGTTGGCAAACCGGTCTTTCGGCATCTGTAGTCCCTCCTGAGATCTCTATACGCTCTAAGATACCAATTGAACTCCTTCATCGCAAATGTTAACCGTTATATGGGGCAATGAAACATTTGGAAATCAGCCGGAGTTCGGCTACACTGAGGCTGTGGAGTAACGAAGTAAGTGTGAAAGCACGGATGTGGGCGGCGTACAAACATGCGGCGTAAAGACGCGGGGGAAGCACAGACGTGAGGGCGGACGGAGTACAGATGTTGCGGCACTCAGACGTAAGTGTCGAGAATAGATGTGTGGGAGGTAACGGCTATGAAATTGTTGTCGATCGAACCGACGCCCAGTCCGAATTCGATGAAATTGAATGTGGATGAGCGGTGGCCTTCCGGGCGCCGCGTCTCGTATACGCTTGAACGCCGGGATGAGGCGCCCGAGCCGCTGCGGGGCCTGCTCGGGATTGAAGGGGTGCGGGGTCTGTTCCGCACGGCCGACTTCATCGCCTTGGACCGGAAGCCCGGCGCCGACTGGCAGCGAATTCTGGGCGAGGCGAGGCGGCTGTTCGACGCCTCGGAGGCGGATGGGACCGGCCCCGGCGGTGTCGGCGGTGTCGGCGGAGAGGGCGCCGGCTTCGGCGAAGCGCACGTGCTCGTCCAGATGTACCGCGGCATTCCGATGCAGGTGCGGGTTCGCATGGACGATACCGAGGCGCGCGCCGCGCTGCCCGAGCCGTTCGGGGCGGCGGTTCGGGCAGCCGCCGGCGGGACGATGATTATGGAGCGGAAGCTCGAAGAATACGGCGTGCGCTACGGCGAGCCGGATGAAATCGCCGCAGAGGTGGCTCAGGAGCTGGCGGCGGCGTACACCGCGGAGCGGCTCGCCGAACTGGTGACGGCGGCGAAGGCAATGGGGCCCGGCGAGAGCGGGGCCGGGGGGGGGGGGGGGCGGGCCCCCCCCCCCCCCCCCGCGGGGGGGGGGGGGGGGGCCCGGGGGGGGGGCGCGGCGGGCGACCCCGGGGGCGCGGCCCGCGTCGGGGGGGCGGGGGGCGCGGCCCGGGGGCCGGGGCGGGGGGGGGGCCGCGGCCGTGCCGACGGCCCGGCCGCGGCCGCTTACGGCGGAGGAGCTCGCCGAAGCGTTGGACGCGCCGGACTGGCGCGTCCGCTACGCGGCGCTCGAACGGACGCAGCCCGAATTGCCGATGCTGCCGCTGATCGCCCGGGCGCTGGCCGACGACAACGCCTCCGTCCGGAGGCTGGCGGTGGTCTATCTGGGCGATCTGCGCAGTGCCGAGGCACTGCCGCATCTGTTCGCGGCGCTGAAGGATCGCACGGCCGCCGTGCGCCGGACGGCCGGCGACACGCTGTCCGATCTCGGCGATCCCGCCGCGATCGGGCCGATGATCGAGGCGCTGCGCGACCCGAACAAGCTGGTTCGCTGGCGCGCGGCCCGCTTTCTGTACGAAGCGGGGAACGAATCGGCGCTTGAGGCGCTGCGCGCCGCCGCCGGCGACGACGAATTCGAGGTGCGGCTGCAGGCGCAGATCGCCCTCGAGCGGATCGAGCGCGGCGAGGAAGCCGCCGGCTCCGTCTGGCAGCAGATGACCGCGCTGCGAGGCGGCGGCGCTGGCGGCACGTCCGGGCAGGAATAAGCGAAAAGCCGCAAAGCCGGGAGCCGCCATTGTGCGGGCCTCGGCTTTGCGGCTTTTTGGTGGGTGCCGGGCTCGCTATGCAAATAACCTGCAATATGCAGGCTGCAGCGATCAAAGTGACGTTAGACGCGCAAATAACCTGCAGAAAGCAGGCTATTGCACTCAAAGTGACGTCCGACGACCAATTAAGCTGCAAAATGCAGGCTATGGCGATCATCGTGACATTCGGCGTGGGGGCAGTGTCGGCGGGTAGTTGTAAGTGCCGCAGCGCACCTTGGCGGCTGAGGACGGGGCTCTGCGGAAGCTGTAAGTGTCGCCACGCACTTTAGCGATGGACTGCCGCTTACGGCTTCCTCCCACTGCCGCCCATACTCTACCCTACCCTACCCTACCCTACCGTACTCTCTCCACTCGCGGCTTGGCCGGATCGCAGCCCGGCAGGTTGACCATGCCCGTCTGCGCCAGCTTGGTCAAGTAGTAGCATTCCTCGCGAAACATATGGTCCGGAATGAGCGGGCTGATCCGGTCCAGCAGCTCCGCGCTGAGCTGCATTTCCTCCAGCTCCGCAAGAAACCGCTGGAACAGCTTCATCTCCAGGTCGATGTCCCGGTGGAACCTGCGGAAGGCGGGAAACTCGGACAAGCTCGCGCGCATATAGCCAGCCATCTCGATTGCCTTTATATGAAGCGCCTCGAACGCTTCCTGGAAAGCCTTGCTTTGCCCGATCCGGCGCTTCTCCGTCGCATCCAGATCGGACGCGATGGCCGCCGCGTGCCCGGCAGCGTCCAGCAGCCAGACAAAATCGTAGTGAAGCGGATGAAATACCGGCACCGGCCGGCCGTTCGCCAGCGCGTCAAGAATGCGCTCATATTCCTCCAGCTCATTGACCATATGATTGAGGAACGTGGGGGTCAGCAGAAGCTCGACCTTGCCCAGCAGCAATCGTTCCAGCAAGCTCAGCTTGAATGCTTTGAATTCCGCAACAACGGCGCTCGCCTGCCGGTTCAGCTCCGGCAAATTCATTTCCGCCCCCGATGCCCTCGCTTCTTCCAGCTCCGCGTCGAACCGCACGATGAAATCCGCGGCAACCGCCGCATCCCGCGTCTCCGCGGGCGATAATGCGGTGCGGATGATCCTCGCATGATCGCCCATGATTTGCAGCCAGAACCGGTGCTCGAACAACGGGTCGCTCATAGCCGCTCACACTCCTTTCGTATTTTCAACGTCAGGAGTATATGCGGAACGACTTAAGAAAAGACCGCGCAAGCAAGGCCCTTGCGACCCTGTGCTGCGCGGTCTTCTTCATTTCTGCAGCGTCACATCCAGCAGAACGGCGCCGTCCGCTCCGAAAGGCGAGAAAGCGGCTTTATACGACGTAAATCCAAACTCCCCCATACCGGCCAAAGCTTCCTGCAAATCCGCCTTCGCCCGGTCTCCGTCCACATACCGCACCTTCAATGTCGTCTGGCCGGACAAGACGGCGGCCTGCAGCTTGTCGCGCAAGTCGTCCGCGGACGCCGACGTGTGCTCGGGCTTCAGCCAAACGAACCCGAGCTCGCGTTCCAAACCGGTGTAGAACGCCGCCTTTCCCGGATCGTTCAGCGCCGCCGCCGACACTACACCCGCATAATCGGTCGTTGCCGCCGGATAAGTGCGGGTCCAACTGTGGTCCCGGCGCAGCTCCGCGCCGGTCTTCAAATAATAGTCGTACCGCACCCTGCCTTGCACATCCGGCACGGGATCGTCCCACGTCGTATCGAGGTGAAACCACTTCCCTTCCAACAAGACGAGGTTCCACGCATGGTCTCCGGAAGCCGCCTTGCCTTCGGCGATCCGGGACGGTATCCCGGCGGCCGTCAACATTTTGTAGGCAAGCAGGGAATAGCCTTGACAGACGGCCCGGCCGGACTGAAGCGCCTCGTAAGCGGTATAATTGGCCAAAGCCCCATCATACGCCAGCCGCAGCACGATCCAATCGTGAATCGCTTTCACCTTCTGATGATCGTTCATGCCGGGCTCGATCAATGTTCCGATAACCGACGCGACCTGCCGGTCCACCTCCGCCGTCTGCGCGGGAGTCTCCCGATAGCGCAGCGAGAGCTTGATGCGCGACACGCCGTTCCAGGTACGAATCGAATAAAAATAGGAGTCGACGATATAGGCGGTATACTCGTCATGGGCGATTGCCTGCCTGACTGTCGTTTTGATGCTGTCCGACAATTCCTTCGCGTCGCCGGTATAGTCGATTTGCACTTGTTCGTTTCTGCTTCGCAGCGCGGCCGCGATCTCCGATTCCAGCTGATATAAACCGGAAGCAGGCCGAGCCTCGGCTTTAACGGTGGTGAACAGCTGCATATCGACGCTGCTGCCGAACGTCCAGATCAGGACCATAACGGCGCCGGACAACAACCATTTCAATGCACGGCTTTCCACCCGCGTCCCTCCTCTCGACCTCGAATAGCTACAGTATAGCCATTATTATCCTGCCGTATAAAAGCTCCGCACACGTCCGAATGATGCAGGTCGCTGTGCCCCCAAGACAAGCTTGCACAAATAGATTCGGAATATGAACAGACCGGACAAAAAAGGAACAAACCGCCACGCCTGCGCATGCGGCTGTTCCTTTTTTTGTCGAATTCGACTGTCAGACGCGCGCCCGGAGCCTGTCCCGTTTCTCCCCGAACACGGCCAGCTCCAGCTCCTCCAGACGGCGTTTCGTCATATATTTGTCGTAAGCCTCTTCCCCGCTGCGGGCGAATTCTCTCTGGATACCTGCCAGCTCCTCGTCAAGGCGCTCGACGATCTCCTGCATGCGGGTGTAATCCTGAATGATTTCGTCCAGGTATTCATCCACTTCCATCCGGTCATAACCGCGAAAAAACCGTTTTCTGAATTCTTTGGCATGGATCGCCTGCGCATTGAATTTAAGTCCGTATTGCTGCAGGTTCAACATGAATGATCGCTCTCCTTTCAATGAAAAAATGCAAATGACGATACCTCATCAATATGAGTAGAATTTGATAAAGCTCGAAGTGCTTTAAGAATAGCATAATCGACAAGATGCGTGCACGCGGATTGTCAACCAGGCCACGGCGCCTGCGATCCGAAAACGAAACAAGCCGGCGCCGATTGATTGCCGACGCCAGCTTGCAGCTTTGATAGTTTTCATTTACCGATTCGGGAGCCGAATCGCAACGGTCGTCCCTTGTCCGCTTTCGCTTGCCAATTCCAGCCCGTAACGGTCTCCGTAATGAAGCTGGATCCGCTGATGGACATTCCGCAGACCGAATCCGTGATCCGCCTCCTGATCGTCGCTGCCGGCGGCCAACGATTGACGGACCTGTTCAAGCCGCTCCCGATTCATCCCGACGCCGTCATCCTTTACCTCCAGCACGATGAAATCCGGCTCCGCACGGACGCAAATCTCGATATGACCGGGCTCGTCGCGCTTGCGGATGCCATGGTTAATACTGTTTTCCACGAGCGGCTGCAGCAGGAACTTGATCATTTTCACATTCGCAATGCTTTCGTCCATATGGATTTGCCAGTACAGCTGCCCGCTGAACCGGATTTCCTGAATCTTCAAGTAATAGGTCACGTGCCGCACTTCGTCGGCAACGGTGATCAACTCGCGGCCCTGGTTCAGCCCGATCCGGAACAAACGAGAAAGATAGGTGACGATGTCGGCTATGATCGGATCTTTATGCTTTCGCGCCAGCATGTTGACGGAATCCAGCGTGTTGTACAGAAAATGGGGGTTGATCTGGTACTCCAGCGTTTGCAGCTGGATGCGACGGCGCTTCGCTTCCTCCTCGCGGTTTTTCTGAATAAGGCTGACGATTTCATCCGACATCCGATTCATCGCGAACGCAAGCTCGCCGACTTCGTCGTTGCGGACGACCGGCACTTTAAAGATGAAGACCCCTTCCCCGATTTGCTTCATTTTCCGCTGGATCATCTTTAACGGCTTCGTAATCCGGTGAGACAGGAACAACACCATGAATACGGAGAAGCATAGAAGCGCGACCGTGATGAAAAGGATGCCGAAAAACAGCTCTCTGGCGGGCTGCAGCACCTCCTTCTCCGGTATCCACGACACCAGCGTCCAATCGGAACGCTTCTCGGCAAACGTGATATACGACTCGCCGTCAAGCTGCATCGTTCTTTGCGCCGAAACGCGCGGTTCGCTTCCGATCCGCCGCAGGAACGCCCCGGATATGCCCGGGTCCGTCGACAATTCCAGCGAGCCCGCCGCATCGTATACGGCATACTGCTGGCCCGCGTCCACCGAGTACCTGCCGATGATCCTGTCGACTTCCCTTTTGTCCAGCAGAAGAAACAAATAACCGATCGGACGGTTCAAATCGGTCTCGTTATCGTTTATTTGGCGAAACAAGGCAATTCGGCCGATCTCCCCCGCATTTTCCCAAACCGGCAAACCGGCGCCGCGCCTGGCCGTCTCAATCCGGGAGTCGATATAGCTTTTGTAAGCCGCGCTCAGCCCATCGCCGTAGATGGTCCCGTTGCCGCGGACGACGAAAATCGAAACCTCGGCATTATTGGTCGACGTGTAGATTTGCAAAGCCTGGCGAAAGTCCGTCGTCCGCTGGAGCTGTTCGCCGGTTTGGGCGGTATTGGGATATCGCAAAAATTGCTGGACACGGCGATCGCCGAACAAACGCAGCGATAAATCCTGCAGCTTGAAGCGCCACTCCCCCAGCTCAGACGCCAGGTTGTCGATCGATTGCGCCTGCTGTTTGACGTATTGTTTCTCCAAATAGTTTTCCAATGCGTAATACACGTTCGCGCTGCTGATGACGATCGGAACGAAGATGAGCAGGGAGAAGAACAGCATCATTTGGGTACGGATCGAGCGCATCAGGAATGCTCCTGCCGCTCGCCGGCCCGCTCGCGAAATTCGCTGGGGGAGCAGCCGATATTTTTCTTGAATATGGAGCTGAAATAATGCGCGTTGGCGTAACCGACCTGCTCGGCGATTTCATAATTTTTGAGGGTCGTCAGGCGCAGCAGCTTTGCGGCTTCCTCAAGCCGCCGTTCCGTCATGTGCTCGACGCATGTCTTCCCGGTCTGCCGGTGAAAAATGCGGGACAAATAGTTCGGCGAGATGCAAAGCGTTTGCGCGATCGAGGCCACGCTCAAATCCGGATCGCTATACCGGCCGTCGATGATTTGCTTCGCTCCTTCCACCAGCTGGCTGACGAAGCCGGTATGATGCGAGCTTCGGCGTGCCGCAATTTCCGTGAACAGCTCAAGAAACAGCTTTCGGACCTGCCCGTAGGAGGGCGATTCCTCCAGCCGGGAAACGCTTTGATGAAAGGCTGGTATCGATTCAATCCCGTACTCGTCGGCCAGCCGGTAGACGGCCCCAAGCAATTGGACGAAGACCAGACGGTTCATATTCGGCGAAGGATTCTGGCTCATCGTTTGATGGATAAACGCATCCATGGCCTGCTCGCCGATCCGGTCGCGGTACCGAAGCAGCTCGAGCAGATTCTTCTCTTCCTCGTAAGGATACTCGACGTGGTCCTTCTTCCATGCGGGGATATCCTCGTAACGCATAACGCCCGTCTGCTCCAGCATCGCCAAATATTTCACGCTGTCCAGCGCCTCCAGGGCGGAAGAGCGGATCACTGAAAAATCGCCGACGGTGTGCCCGATTCCGATGCCGACGTCAATCTTGAGCGTGCACTCGATCGCCTCGGCGGTTGCCTTCCAATCGTCCGTCTCCGCAGGTTCGGATAACAAGCACAGCAGAACGGCTTCCGAATAGTCATAGATATACGCGATGGCGCCCGCATGCAGCTCCTCGAGCATGTTCCGGATCGCAAACCGGACAAGCGGCAGCTCGCTTGCCCCATATCTTTCATACACCTTCTCCAGCCCGCGGATTTCAACTGCAAGACAACGGAGTTCATTGCCGGTCGGGGGGATATCGGCGGCGGCCGCTCGACGGCGCATCTCCGCCGGATCCGTCAGCACGCCCGCAAGCACATCGCCCCAAAACTTCTCGGTGATAATGGGCTTATATTCATTCAGGCGCTTTTGCGCCATTTCGCTCCAATTCAGGTTTCGGCGCTCAAGCGTCATTTCTTGCACCAGTTCATCCACCGTTTCCTTCAACTCATCCGGGAAAACGGGCTTGACCAAATATTTCGCCACGCCGATCTCGATCGCTTCCCTGGCGTATTCGAACTTCTCATATCCCGTCAGGATGACGAAGCGAATGGACGGGTACTGTACGCGAATCTTCTTGGCAAAATCCAGTCCGGACATTTCCGGCATAAAGATATCGGTCAGAATCAAGTCGGGCCTCGCCCGCTCGATGACGTTTATCGCTTCCATCGCATTCTTCGCATCCATCACTTCGTCAAACCCGGCCTCTTGCCAATCGATCAACGTACGCAGCCCGTCCCGGATAAACAATTCGTCGTCAACAATCAGCACTCTCATGCCGCTCTACCTCCCGGACTCGATCGTTCAATCGATTATTTCACGGCGCCGGCCGTCAGTCCACCTATTATTTTCTCGCTGAGCAGGGAATAAACGACAATCGTCGGCAAAACCGCAATGACCATGGCCGCGAAGGCAACCGGATAATTCGCCGAGAACGTGGTCAGGAAAAAGCGAATGGCCACCTGAAGCGTCCTGGTCGCTTCGCTCTGGGTAAGCAACGAGGCGAACAGCAGCTCGTTCCATGCCGTAATCATCAAGAAAATGCTCGCGGTCGTCATGCCCGGATAAGATACCGGCAGGATGACGCTCAAGAACGTCCGATGAACGCTCGCCCCATCGATAAAAGAAGCCTCCAGCAGCTCCTTCTGGATCGAATCCATATAGGTTTTTACAATCAGGATGCTGAGCGGAAGCGATACCCCGGCATAGACGAGGGCTACGCCGACAAGCGTGTCGTACATGCCGAGCCAGTTCACGATAAAGTAATAGGGAACGATGAACGCATTGGTCGGAATAAAGATGCCGAACGTGATCAGAAGCAATAAGCCCGGCTTGAACCTGAAGGTGTACATGAAAGCATAGGAAACCAAGGTCGCCGCGATAACCGCCAGCAGGGTGGACACGACGGCGATAAAGGTCGAATTGAAAAAATACTGCGGGATCGGATGGCTGGACAGCACGCTCTCATAATTTTGCCACATCCACTTATCGGGCAGTTTGAACGGTGAAGAAAACAGCTCACGGCTCGTCTTGAACGACGCGAGAATGAGCCACAGGAACGGGACAAGGGTAATCAGCAGGAATAGCGATATCACGATCCAACGGAAGCCTTTCACAGCCTTCTCCCCCTCCTTTCCGACAGGCGCAAAATGCCGAATACGAGCAGCATGGCGATCGTTCCGAGCAAGATGGTCATCAGCCCTCCCGCCATGGAGACGCCGTAGCGGTTAGCCGTAATCATTTCACGATAAATATAAAGCGACAGGTTCAGCGTGGAATCGGCCGGTCCGCCGCCCGTCATGAGCAGCGGATATTCGAACATGCGCAAAGTGAACGCGGTATTGAAGATGACGTTGATCGCGATCGCGCTTTTCACCATCGGAATGGTGATGTGCCAATCCTTTTGAACGCCGGTGGCTCCGTCGATTTCCGCCGCCTCGTACAGCTCCGGGGAGATGGTCGACATCTGCGTCAGGAAGATGACCATCGTAAACCCGACGTAGAGAATAAACGGCAGCATGCTGCTGAATACCGCCGTGCTCGGGTCGCTGAGCCATGCGCGTGCCAGCGAATCCAGTCCGACCGCTTTGAGCGAGTTGTTCACCAGCCCGAGGCTGACATGAAGCACGAAGTACCACAAGAAAGCAAGGGCGGTCGTGGAGATGACGTTGGGCAGGAAAAACAGCGTGCGGAACCACTTCCAGCCTTTAGGCTTTTTGAACAGGATGAGCGCGAGAAGCAGTCCCAGCGGCGTATGCAGAAATATGCCGGCCAATATCCAGTAAACGGTGTTCGTCATGGCCGTCTTGAACGCGGGATCGCTGAGCAGATAGCGGAAATTGTCCAGCCCGACATAGGTCATGGCGCCGATTCCGTTCCACTCCCGCATGCCGACATACCCGACGAAGATGAGCGGAAATATAAAAAACACGATCGTAAACAACAAGGCCGGAGCCAGGTAGTAATAGATTTGTCTGGCGGTCATCTTGCTTCAGCCCCTTTCCCTTTCCGATTACATGGCTTGAAGGAATGGAAAGGGGAGGTTCCCCCTCCCCTGTCCTTTACCCGTTCGCCGCCTGCAGCTGCTTGGCGAATTCCTCGGGCGTATATTTGTCGAGAACAAGGCCTTCGATCAGCGATGGAAGCTTGGCGATCGCCGAAGGCTTGAGAATACGAACGAGGTTGACGATGCTTTCCGGCGCCCGGCTGTTCGTCTGGATATATTGGCCGAGAATCGGCCCTGCCTGATTCGTCTCTTCCCCGCTGAGATTGAGCTTGGTCGAGAGCAGAATGCGGCCGTCCATCGTGAACGTTTTGGAGCTTTCCTCGGAAGTCATGAATTTCAGGAACGCCACGACGGCCGCTTCTTTTTCCTTCGATTCCTGCTTTGCGGCAGACCAAGGCGTATACGCATCCGTTACCGTAAAGCCGGGCTGCGCCTTGCCGTCTCCGAACGTCGGGCTTGCCGCGATGCCGATCGACGGAACCATTTCTTCCGGGATCGATCCGATCAACCAAGGTCCGTCGATGATCATGGCCGTGTTGCCGATCACGAAGTTGTTGGAGCTCACCGAATAATTGCCGCCGAGCGCGTCCGGCGTCGTGTACTCGAACAGCTTTTTCAAATATTCGGCCGCTTTGGCGACCTCGGGCGTGTCCAGCGATTTGCCCGGATCGAACACGCCGGTTCCCGCGATGCTTGCCGCCAGGTACGTGAACGCGTTCGTCGTATGCCACGCATCATCGGTCGTCATCAGGGAAATCGGCGTAATTCCCGCCGCCTTCAGCTTGTCGCTCGCTTCAAAAAATTGATCCCACGTTTGCGGGAAAGACTCGATGCCTGCCTTGGCGAACAAATCTTTATTGTAGTAAAACAGTATGCCTGCTTTCTCGAACGGAATCGATGTCAGCTGCCCGTCCACCGTCATCGCCTGCAGATCCTGTTCGGTAAACCGGGACTTCCAGGCTTCATCCATGAAAGGGGTGAAATCGAGAAGCTTGCCGGACTTCTGCCGGGAAAGATCGTTCGGATTAAAATTATAGTTGAACAGATCCGGCGTCTCCCCCGCAGCGATCATGGTCTTCACTTTCTCTTGGAGCGAAGGCCAGTCCGGGTTAATGTCGACGTTCATCTTCACTTTGCCTTCGTTCTCCCGGTTGAACTTGTCCACGATCGTCTGCAGCGCTTTGCCGCGCTCCGTATCCGTACTCCAGCTGCTGAGCATCGTCAGCTCGACCGCCTTCCGGCCGGAGGCTTCTCCTTCTTCCGCCGTTTCGCCGCCCTGATTGTTGGAGCCGCATGCCGATGCGACAAGAGATAATGCCAATACCAGTGCGGTCGTCATAACGCGCCATTTTTTCTTCATCTCCAGGATCCTCCCTTGATGTTGTTTCCCTCGCATCTTCAGCGTACCGGATGCGGCCATTTTACGATATTCACGAATCTGTCCGGTTTCATGCGAAAATCTATCAGTTTTACTTTGCGTCGTTTTTAAGGTTGTCAAGATATTTACCGAGTCCGAAAATGCCGGCGGAATAAATCCAGCCGAGGGTGCCCCAAATGTCCCCCTTGGCGATCATGCCTTCATCCTTCCCCTGGCTGCAAATCCCGAACCCTTCCGGCTGCATGCCCAGATCGGTGAAGCCCATCGAATCGCCCGGATGCGACAGCAGCTGCTGTGTGCCGATCGCGATCCATGCGGCCATAGCCCGGAAGAACGAATCGCCGGTTTCGGCGCCAAGGCGGTCGAGCTCCTCGATATGGAACAGCGAATAAATATCCACAACGCCGCCGCCCCAGATGGAATTAATGCCGCCGGTTCCGACGGTCTTGAAGGCGACACGGTCAAGGTCCGTACCGGGAAAATGCGGAGCGTTCCAGATATAGTTCCAGGTCACAAAAATTTTGGCCGCCCGGACGGAGCCCCGCAGATAGCGCTCATCGCCCGTCAGCTTGTACAGCCCATACAGAGCCGCCATGGTGTACTGAGCGGCTTCTTTATCAATCACATTCGGATTGTCCAGCGTGCCGCCCAGGTAATGATCCTTCGGCACATAGGTGCCGAGCACGTAATCGCCTGCCATGCGGGCGGCATCGAAAAACGGCTGTCCGTGTGATTCGGCCGCCCGGCCCATCGCAATCAAATACAGGATCGGGATCGAACTCGCAGACTTGGATGAAAATTCGTCGTTCCCGAAGCCTTCGGCGTTTTTGAGCGGCGTCCCGTCCGGCTCGTAAGCACGGTACCATGAGCCGTCTTCGTTCTGGTTCCGCAGCAGGAAGCGGGCGAATTTCTCCGTCGTTTCCCGCCACGATGGCTGTTCCACCCCAAGTGAAGCGTAAAGCTGATAGTTAAGCAGCAGGTCGAACGCCGGCTCGACCATGGTCCGCAAATAATTGCCCGGGATGTTGCCGTGCGAAATATAATGCAGCTTCGGCGCGCCTTCCTCACCGAACGAAGCGAACGGCTTGTCGTTCTCGATATCGAACAACGAGTACAGAAATCCGGACGGCATCGGCATCCGATCGACGAAAAATTGCGTGACCTTGCGGCCTTTCTCGATCCACTCGCCGCCGTACGATTTCGCCAGCGTATAAGCTGTGTTGATTTGACGCCCGGTAAAGCCGTACTCGAGAATGCGCGTGTACGATTCATGCGGAATGTTGTTAAACGACGTGCCGAAGCCCGAAGGCTGGGAGCCGTAGCCGTGTCTCGGATCGAAGTGGAAAAAGAATCCGGCGCCGCCGTTGTCGAGCTCGCGGTAGCTTTTGCGCAAGGAAACGTTCCGGTAATCGATCGATTGCTCCAGTGTGAACGGCAACTCGACCGGCTCGGGCGGCAGAAGATCGGCATAAGACCGGAAAGCATCGTACACCGCGTCGGCAAACGTGTCGCCATGGCCGAAGCGCAGGTCATAGACCAATTCCATTTCGAACGATTGCCCGTCGAGCGGATAAAACGCCGACACCGGGGTCCGCCCGGCGTCCAGCGCGACGCTTCGCTCGCCTTCGTAATAAGGCCAGAACGCTTGCAGGATGACCTCGTTCCCGTTATGAACGGCATAACCAACGGAGCCTGCTTCCGTCTCTTGCATGTAACGGTTCTCCTTGGCTTCGGTCCGGCGGGGCGGATTCGTCGTGTGCGGCAGCTTCACGCGGCCCAATGTGACGGAACGGCCGCTGTCCGGCCGGTAGCCTTGAATAAACGGATAGGTCAAGCGGTCTTCCATATACACCTTTGCTTCCGTAAATGTGTCCGGCGTTCCCGGCTCCGAATAGTGGGTAGCCGGCGCGCAAAAGCGCCATTCACCGTCTGGCTCGGCCGAGATGCCGGCCTGCAGCTGAAACTGGACACCGCCGCCGGCCTCGTTGCGACGATACGCTTGCGCCTTGATATGGCGATGCAGTACGACCCGGCTCTCCTCCGCGTTCCAACGGTCCGTGATTTCAAACCGGTAGCCCGCATGCTCCCAAGACGCCGACGCCACCCATTGGGCAGCTTCCGTCTGTGTGGCAGACGCGTAATTCATCCGGATTGTCGAGCGATCCATATAGTGAGCCGTAACGGGCTGATGAACGATCAGCTTCTCCGACGGTGCGTTCCCCCATCGTATTTGCGGGCTATATCCTTGCCCTTCGATAAATGTCATTTCGACCATGCCGCCACCTCATTCCGCAGTAATACGTTTACTGTAACGGAACCCTGCACGGCGGTCGATTCACTAAACTCTCTTTTTATGTATAAAAATCTGCTTATGGTGAACCCAAGCGGCTACGCCGCAATATTATGAGTGCGCAAATTTGGGAATACTTGCACTATAGGTGGGTTAAATAGGAAATGGAGGGAAATTCGTGCATTTCATTTACAACGGCTTATTCCTTCTTGCCGCGCTGAAATGGGGAGATTGGAAGAACTGGAGAGCTTACTATCCCACCGTTTTATTCTTTATCGTCGGCGACCTGTTAAAAAATGTTCTGTTTCATGATCGCCCGATGTGGATGTACCAGGAGATTTTTTGGGGAGAAGAAATTTTATTCAGCCACAAAATCATAAGCCTGATGATCATGTTCGTTGTTTATCCCTCGACTGTACTTATTTACCTTGGCCGGTTCCCGAAAAAAACAATTTGGAAGCAGGGCGGTTGGATCACGCTCTGGGTGCTGTTGTACATAATCGTCGAATATGTAAATCTCCGGTATCTGGATTTGATCGACCATTTTCATGGTTGGAATATATGGTGGTCTGCAGCATTTAATGTGATCATGTTTTCCATGCTGCTGCTGCATTACCGGCATCCTCTCTGGGCGTGGGCCGGATCGTTCGTCACGGTCATTGTGCTTTGGATTTTGCTGCGTGTTCCCATTTCCGTGCTCGAGCACAACCCTTGAACAAAAGCTTCTGATGATGTATTAATCATTGAATGAAGAATCGAGGCGGCAAGGGGGAACGAACACGGCAAAGGCTTCGCCGTAGTTGCCGAAGAGGTGCGCAACGGGAACAACCACTGGCTTCCATGGAGGAAATCGAGAAAAAATAAAAACCTAGGGAGGGCTATTGTTATCAAGCTCTCCCTAGGCTGCAGTTCCAGCTCATCTCTGGTTTATCAAAGCCCTTCCCTCAAATCCTAATATCCGTCACACAAGTACTGGCTTAAGAAACGAATCTTTTTCCCCTGGCTAGTATACTATGTTTCCGCCTAGAAGCACGGTCCGCCGATCGCTTCCCAATCCGGATGGGCCCCGTTGTCGGTGTATTACGGATGAAAATCTTGACCCGAGCGAACTTCTTTGACATAGCCGGCCCGAATGACAAAATCGCCGAAATGCTCGCCTTCCCGCCGTTCTTTCGAGTATTGGGCAAAAATCGGTTTCAGCGAGTCGAGAATCTCCGCTTCGCCGATATTTTCCTTGTACATCTTGTTCAGACGGTTTCCGGCAAAGCCGCCTCCCAAATACAAGTTGTACTTGCCGGGCGCCTTGCCGACGAACGCGATCTCCGCCAGGAACGGCCGCGCGCAGCCGTTCGGACAGCCGGTCATGCGAATGACGATCTCCTCGTCGCGCAGGCCATACTCTTCCAGCATCGGCTCGATCTTCTCCATCAGCGTCGGAAGATAGCGCTCCGATTCGGCCATCGCGAGCCCGCAGGTCGGAAGAGCCACGCAAGCCATGGAATTCCTGCGCAATGCGGAATAATGAATTCCGTCGGTGAGCTGGTATTTCTTGATCAAATCATCGATCTTTTTCTTCTTGTGGCTGCTCACGCCGCCGATGATCAAGTTCTGGTTCGGCGTGAGCCGGAAATCTCCGGCATGCACCTCGGCAATTTCCCGCAAGCCTGTCATCAGAAGGTGGTCATTCTGGTCTTGGACCCGGCCGTTCTGGATAAACAGGGTGAAATGCCACTTGCCGTCGCTTCCTTTCACCCAACCGTAGCGGTCTCCATTGTGGTCAAAATGGTAGGGGCGCGGAGCGTCGAGCTTCCACCCCAGACGATCGGTCAGTTCATCGATGAACCAGTCGATGCCGCGGTCGTCGAGCGTGTACTTGAAGCGCGCATGCTTCCGGACCGAGCGGTCGCCGTAATCGCGTTGGATCGTGACGGTCTTCTCCGCGACGTCGATCATTTGCTCCGGCTTGATGAATCCGATCACTTGGCTCACTTGAGGATAGGTCTTCGGATCGCCGTGCGACATTCCCATGCCGCCGCCTGCCGTGACGTTGAAGCCTTGCAGGCATCCGTCTTCGACGACAGCGATAAAGCCCAGATCCTGTGAGAATACGTCCACATCGTTGGAAGGAGGTACGGCGATGCCGATCTTGAACTTGCGCGGCAAATAGACAGGTCCGTAGATCGGCTCTTGTTCTACCGCAATGTCAAGGGAGTCGATCACTTTCTCGCCGTCAAGCCAGATTTCGTGGTAGGCTCTGGTCCGCGGATCGAGGTGATTGCTGACCTTGCGGGCCCACTCGTACACCTCGCCGTGCACCTCCGACTGGTACGGGTTCGGATTGCACATGACGTTGCGGTTCACGTCGCCGCAAGCGGCCAGCGTGCTTAGCAGCGCATCGTTCACTTCCCGGATCGTTTGCTTCATGTTCCACTTCAGTACACCATGCAGCTGGAACGATTGACGGGTCGTGAGACGAATCGTTCCGTTGGCGTATTGCTGCGCGATACGGTCCATCGTCAGCCACTGCGCGGGCGTGACGACCCCGCCGGCCGCGCGCACGCGCAGCATGAATTGATAAGCCGGCTCCAGCTTCTGCTTCTGACGCTCGTTGCGCAGATCCCGATCGTCCTGCATGTAGCTTCCGTGGAATTTCATTAAACGGTTATCATCTTCGGGAATGGACCCGGTGATTCTGTCTTCAAGCGTTTCCGCAAGGCTCCCCCGCAGATAATTGCTTCGGCGTTTGATAGCCTCTACATCGCTGTGCGGCGCACTGTGCGGTGAAAGCAAATTATTTTCTGACATGTTGGCCTTTCTCCTCTCGCGATCTTTGGGACCCAACTTAATAAACATCCCGCTGATAACGTTTATGCTGCTGCATGCTGCTCAAATATTCCGCAGCTTCCTCCGGGCTTAAGCCGCCTTCTTGTTCAAGGATCGTTGCCAGGGCCGCATGGACGTCATGCGCCATCTTCTTCTCGTCGCCGCAGACGTACACGCACGCGCCATCCTGCAGCCACCGGTAAAGCTCGCGGCTCTTCTCGAGCATACGGTGCTGCACATATACTTTCCTGTCGGTATCGCGGGAGAAGGCGACATCCATGCGGGTCAGCACACCGTCTTTCAGCCATCGCTGCCATTCAATCTGATAAAGGAAGTCCGTGGAGAAGTGCTGGTCGCCGTAGAACAGCCACGTTCGCCCTTCGGCTCCGGTCTCCTCCCTCTCGGCCAGGAACGATCTGAACGGAGCGACGCCCGTACCCGGGCCGATCATGACGATAGGGGTATCGGGGTTCTCGGGAAGCTTGAAATTCGGATTATGCTGAATGTAAACCGGCAGTGTGTCGCCAGGCTGTACCCGCTCGGCAAGATGAACGGAGCAGACGCCGTAACGATTTCGTCCATGGGCTTGATAACGCACCGCGCGAACCGTGACGTGCACTTCATCCGGGGAAGCTTTCGGGCTGCTGGCAATCGAGTACAGGCGGGCGGGCATTTTCCGAAGGATCGGTAAGAAATCACCCGCCGGCACACCCTTAAGGGAGTAATCCTGCACGAAATCCAACAGATCCCGCCCGTTGATATATGCCTTGAGCTCCGTTTCGCGGCCTGCCGCCACAAGCTGCTGCAGCCCGTCGTTGGAAGCAATCACGGCCGCCTGCTCCAGCAGCGGCTTCGTCAATACGGTGAGCTCATAGTGGCGAAGCAGCGCCTCCCGCAACGGTCGTTCTTCACCGTTCTTGTTAACCGCAACGGGCTCCTCCGCAGTCCAGCCCATCGCTTCGATCAATTCGTCTACCAGGCGAGGATGATTCTCCGGATAGACCCCCAAACTGTCGCCCGGCTCATATTGCAGGTTCGATCCGGCCAGAGATATTTCGATGTGGCGGGTTTCCCGTTCCGAGCCGCGGCCGTTCAGATTCAGATTTTCAAGAACCTCGGCCCGGAACGGGTTCGTTCTCGAGAATTCCGATTCCGTGCCGCCCGCGGCCGCCGCGACGGCTCCGCTTGCTGCGGCCGGAGCTGCCGACGCCTCACTCAGGGCACCGAGTACATTGTTCATCCACTCGGCGGCAGGCTCGTCGAAATCGACGTCGCAGTCCACACGCTTGGCAAGCCGCTTGCCGCCCAACTCTTCCAGGCGCTTGTCGAAATCTTTGCCCGTCTGGCAGAAGAATTCGTAGGACGTATCTCCCAGCGCAAGCACGGAAAACCGCAGCTCCCCCAATTGCGGCGCTCTCTTGCTATAAAGGAACTCATAGAAAGAAACCGCATTGTCCGGCGGCTCTCCTTCCCCGTGAGTGCTCACGATCATCAGCAGGTTTTGGACCTTCTTCAAGCTGTTCGGCTTGAAGTCGCTCATTGCGGAGAGCGTTACTTGGAAGCCTTGCTCCTCCAGCTTCTTGGAAAGCTTCTTCGCCAGACTATGGGAGTTCCCCGTCTGAGATCCGAAGAGCACGGTTACATCTTTGGAGACTGCGGCGGCGTTCGCCGCAACGACCGCCAGGGGCGCAGCACCGGATGTTGCCGACGCTCCCGTTCCTTGCAGAGCGGCAAGATACCCGCTCAGCCAGCTCCGCTGCGCATCCGTCAGCGCAGGCAGCAGGCGGTTGAGCAGTTCGACCTGCTCCTGATTAAATGGACTGTTCGTTACTTGAAGTTCCAACAATATCCACCTCGCGCAGCATGCATTAATTTTAATTCCCAGTATTCGCATTTCTTTTATTCTTCACTCTCTTGACCCTATCACAGCAGGCGAAGCCGGTCAATTAGAATGATCTTATAAGATTCATCAATGATATTGATAAAGTCCTTAACCGGCTAAAAGAAGCTTGTATGCACGGCAACGTTGCCGCCCAGGTTTCCCCAATATTGTTCCATCGGTGTCCCCGGTTCGTACGGCACGAATGAACGCGTCGTCCTGCTCTTTGTAGACGTTCACCCGGCTCTTGTACGTTTGTTGCATACATGAATTATTGTCCCGCGGAGCTTTTACGGTATTGCATCGGCGGCAAGCCGACGACCTTCTTGAACGACGTGCTGAAATAGTGCTGCGATTCGTAGCCGACGCGCTCCGCGATCTCATTCATTGACAGCTCCGTCTCGCCCAACAGGCGGATCGCGGCTTTGATTCTCGTGTGAGTCAGCAGGCTGACGAACGAAGCGCCCGATTCCTGTTTGAATATACGGCTTAAATAAACGGCGGACACGTTGAGCTCATTCGCCACTCCTTCGAGCGTAAGCTCCGGATCGCCGAACCGCGCCTCGATGATTTCCTTCGCCCTCCGCACAAACGGCGACAGCCTCGAATCCTTGCTCACGGCGGACTTCGCTTCGGCGTAAAGCCCCGGTACGGCTGCCAAACCGCCGGGATTAGGCAGGAAGCTCGCCGCAACGGCAATCTTCAAGTAACTGTCGATGGACGATTCAATCCGTTCATACACTCGCTTGTCGGGCGACCCCCATATCAACAGCACGATCATGCCCACCTGGTCGCGAAAATGAACAAGGTCATAGCCCTGCAGGCATTCCTCCACGATGTTCTCGATCGCAAACAAAAGCAGCTGCCTGTCTTTTTCCGAAAAGAACGCTTTGCCCTTCGACTGCTCCGGCCATCGAATCACACCCACCACATCGGGCGCTTGTTCAGGCATGCGCAGGAAGGCAAGCTGTTCTTCAATCTCTTCTCCGGTAAGTTCCCCTTCCATCCATTCCAGACAAAACCGTTCGCGCAGCAGGGCGAAGTTTTTTTCAATCTGCTTGGCGGCCATTTGAAGCAGCTCTTCCTTGGCGGCCGTCGCTTCGATCTTTTTCACGACACGCTCCAACACTTCCGTCAGCTGGGCGGGGTTGACCGGCTTCAGTATATAATCGTCCACCTCAAGCTTGATCGCTTCCTGCGCGTAGTTGAACTCATCGTGCCCTGTGATAATGATGATTTTGCAGAGCGGCAGCCGCTCGCGCAGGTGTCCGATCAAGGTTAATCCGTTCATGATCGGCATGCTCAAATCAACCAATAGAATATCAACCTGCTCATCCAAAGCCTTCTCCAAAGCTTCCTCGCCGTCTTCCGCCTCGCCCGCCACGCTCAGGCCAAGCCGATCCCAATCGACCGAGCCGAGGATGCCTTCGCGAATGATGGCTTCATCGTCCGCGATCAGTACTTTCCATGTCCGGTTCATGTCCGCTCCGCCCCTTTCCGAGGATGACGGGAAGGCTGACCGTCACCGTCGTCCCTAACGTCTGCTTGCTCTCGATCGTCAGACCATATTGTTCTCCAAAGCTGAGCCGAATGCGTTCCTGCACATTGCGCAAGCCATAGCTCCCCGTCACCGTATCGGCCCTTCGAGGCAGGTCGCCGCCCGTATCGGGCAACGGCGCTTCTCCCTTTGACGCTCCGGTTCCATCCTTCTGCGCCCCGGCTGCTTCCAGCGTCGCCCGCAGCCACGACAGCCTCTCCTCCGTCATTCCCGCTCCGTTGTCTTCAATCGTGAAAGTCAGGATGCCGCTGCTTGCCGCCGCGCGGATCGCGATCCTGCCGGGCCCTCTCCGTTCTTTGATGCCGTGATAGATGGCATTCTCCACGAGCGGCTGAAGCACGAGCTTGAGAACAATCATATCATCCAGCCCCGGCTCGATCTCGATCGAGTAGTTCAATTTATCCCGATACCGGGTTTGCTGGATTTTTAAATAGCTGCGGATATGATCGAGCTCGTCCGATAAAGGAATCATCTCCTGCCCCTTGCTCAGTCCGATCCGGAACAGCCTGGAGAGGGCTTCCACCATTTCCGCCGCTCCATTCGCGCCGTCTTTGCGGGCCAGCCACTGTATCGTATCGAGCGTGTTGTACAGAAAATGCGGCTGAATATGCGCCTGCAGGCTCCGCAGCTCCGCCTCCCGCTTCAGCCGCTGCTCCTCTCCGACCTGCGAGAGAAGCCGTGTAATTTGCGCCAGCATCTTGTTGAAGCTCCGGCCCAGCATCCCGACCTCGTCCCGCCGCTCGCCGGCGACGCGGATGTTCAGGTTCCCTTCCTCAACCTTGCGCATGGAGGAAGCCAGCTGCGTGATCGGACGCGAGATCGAATGGGACAAGTAATAGGACGCCGCAATGCCAAGCAGGCACACGATAAACACAAAGGTAACGAGATACAGGTTAATTTCCTTGATTTCCTGCACCGTGTCCTCCATGGCGAACACCCCGACGGTCGTCCAATTCGTAAAAGGCGATTTCTGGTAGATGAACTGCACGCGCCGGCCGTCGATCTCTTGGGAAAAGGTGCCCGAAGTCTGATCTGCGAGCTGCACCTGATCAATTCGGCCGACCAAAGAATTGCGCGGCGCATAGATGCTGCCGCCCTTGTCGTCGACCACCATCAGATAGCCGGATTTGCCGAGCCTGACGTCGCGCACCGTTTCCGAGATGACGCGAAGCTTCAGGTCGATCAGCACGACGCCCTCGGTTTGCTGCGTATCCGGATCCAGAATCGCCCTGACCACCGACACGACTTCGCTGTCCTTATAGTTGGCATGCGTGGTGACGTTCCGCTGCGACGGATGGCCGATCAGCTTAAAGATCCCCTTCGCTTTCACCGCTTCCCGGTACCAATCCTCCTCCGTCAAATTGCGGTCGCTGCGGGCATACATATCGTTGCTGAAATATTCGCCGTCGGCGTTCACCACCATGATGCCCGCAATCTCGGAGTAAAGCGTCGTGAACCCTTGCAGAAATTTGGCAGTCCGGTACCGGTCCCGCTCCTCGGCAAGCGCGGCCGACCCCTCCTTGAGAAAGCGCCCGATTTCGGGATTCATGGCAATGAAGTAAGAGATATTCTGAATGTTTCCCGCATAAGAATCCAACGATTTGTTCACATTGCCGATCAGCTGGGCCGTATGGGCGTTCACCTGGTTCCCGATCGTTTCGTTCGTCGCCCAGCCGATCAGAACCCCGATGCCCAGAGCCGGAAGGATGCTGATAAGCAGGAAATGGAAAATGAGCTTATAGCGAATCGACCAGTTGTTCAGCTGAAACCATTTGAGCAGCATACGCTTCCTCACCTTCCAATCGCCGCATATTCGCTTCGCTACTTCGCATAGTAGTTATCGACATTGGACCTGGTCACGACCGTGATGCCCGTGTCCACGTAAGTGGGAAGCGGCGGTACGTTCGATTCCCGCCAATTCGGCATCGGCTCGACGAGCTCGTTGCGTAGAAGGAAAAGATGCATGAGCGACCAATAGCCCATATTCCAGGTGCCTTGGGCCAGCGTTGCCGAAATGGTTCCGCTCTTGACCATGTCAAGCGTACGTTTATCGGTGTCGAAGCTGATAATGCGCACCTGATCCAGCTTGCCGGCATCGAGGACGGCGTTGCCGACGCCGACGCCGCCATTGGCCTCCGTTACGAAAATACCCCTTAAATCCGGATACTTCTCTAACATGCCGGCGGCCTTTTGCTCGGATACCAGTTGGTCGCCTTTGCCGTCTTCCACGCTGACGAGCTGCAGGTTCGGATATTCGCTGCGAAGCGTGTCCTGAAAACCTTTGGTCCGTTCCTGGTGGTTCAATTGGTTGGGCTGCGTAATGACGCCGAGCTTGCCCCGGGTGCCCGTAAACTCGGCCATTTTGCGCGCGGCCGTGACGCCGGCGTTATAGTTGTCCGTACCCAGAAAGGAGTAGGCCTTGCTGTCCGGCGCGTCCGAATCGAACATCACGACCGGTATGCCGGCTTCCACCGCTTTGTTGATGGCCGCGTTCAACGCCTCGGGATTGATCGCAGAAACGGCGATACCCGCCGGTTTGCGGGCGATGACCTGCTCCAGCACCGTCACCTCTTCGTTAACATCATACTGCGTCGCCCCCCGGTATTCGACCGAAACGCCGAGCGCCTCCGCGGCGTCCTCAAAGCCCTTCAGGCCGTTTTTCCAATAATCGATGCCGGTGAGGAAATTCACCATCACATATTTCTGATCCATCTCGCCGCGCAGGCCGGCATCCCGGCCGATCGGCCCCTCGTCTTCGCGGATGTAAGCCGTGTACAAGTAGACCAGGAAGGTGCCGATAAGGACGAGATAAAGCAGCAAAAGCTTTTTCACGGGAACCGCCCCCTCTTCTATCTCCAGCGCCGATGCACGCCTTATTATACCACCGAATCCGAATGAAAGCGGATTCTGACTGCGCGGCGCAAAGTTGCACGCCGTTTCCAGCACGCGTTGCGGCGCTGCATGACGGCGGTCGAACCACACCCGCAACACGGCAGGAAGCGCGTCGCCGAACACCGTTGTGTCCGTCGCCGCGCTCTGAATAGACCACCGAATTTAGGCGGATTTATTTTTGTTGTAAAGGTCGAAAGCCACCGCAAGCAGGAGCACTAACCCTTTGATGCCCTGCTGGTAATCGATGCCCAGGCCGATCAGGGACATCCCGTTGTTCATGACGCCCATGACCAGGCCGCCGACAATGGCGCCGATCACGGTGCCGACGCCGCCGGTGGCGGAAGCGCCGCCGATAAAGACGGCCGCGATGGCGTCAAGCTCGAAGTTCACCCCCGCTTTAGGCGTGGCGGCATTGAGGCGGGCGGCGAAAACAAGACCGGCGAGCGCGGCGAGCACGCCCATGTTGACGAACACCCAGAACGTCATTTTCTTTGTTTTGACGCCGGACAGCTTGGCCGCTTTCTCGTTGCCGCCGAGCGCATAAATATGGCGGCCCATGACCGTTTTGCGCATCACGAACGTATAGGCGGCGACAAGGATAAAGAGCATAATCAGAATATTGGGCAAGCCTTTGTAGGAAGCCAGCACATACGTAAAAAGGTTGATCACGACGACCAGCGCCGCCAATTTGGCGATGAAGAAAGGCACCGGCATCGTCTCGAAATTGTAACGGTTCTGGATCAGGCGTCCCCGCCATTCCATGAAGAGATAGAGGACGGACAGCACGACGCCGATCAGGATGGTTACGAAATGAAGGTCCCACTGCCCCGGAATGTCCGGAATAAAACCGGTGCTGATCGCACGGAAGCCGTTCGGAAACGGCGCGACGGATTTGCCGTCAAGGACGAGCATCGTCAGGCCTCTGAACAGCAGCATCCCGGCCAGCGTTACGATGAACGACGGAATTCGAACATAGGCGACCCAGAACCCCTGCCAGGCGCCGACCGCGGCCCCGATGAGCAGCGACAGCAGCATGGCCGCGGGGAACGGCATGTCATAGTTGACCATCATGATGGCCGAAACGGCGCCGACGAACGCCGCGACGGAGCCTACGGAAAGATCGATATGACCTGTAATGATGACAAGGAGCATGCCGATCGCAAGGATAAGAATGTAGCTGTTCTGCAGAATCAGGTTGGTAATGTTGAGCGGCTTAAGCAAATTGCCGTCCGATAGAAACTGGAAGAGCAGCATAATCAGGACTAAGGCAATGAACATGCCGTACTGCCGGATATTGCTGCGAAAAAGTTTGATTGCGGTATCCATATTGTCTTACCCCCTGCTTTTCGTCATATATTTCATCAATACTTCCTGATTGGCCTCGGCCCTCGGGACCTCGCCGGTAAAGCGGCCCTCATTCATCACATAGATGCGGTCGCACATGCCGAGCAGCTCCGGAAGCTCGGAGGAGATCATCAGGATCCCTTTGCCTTGGGCGGCCAACTGGTTGATGATCGTGTAAATTTCGTATTTGGCCCCGACGTCGATGCCGCGGGTAGGCTCATCCAGAATCAGCAGATCGGGTCCGGTGAAAATCCATTTGCTGAGCACGACCTTCTGCTGATTGCCTCCGCTCAAATTGCCGGTCTTCTGATGAATGCTCGGCGTCTTGATATTCAGCTTCGTCCGGAAGCCTTCCGCTTCCACCACTTCCCGGTTGTCATCGACGACGAACCATTTCGAGATTTTGCCGAGGCTTGCCAGGGTTGTGTTCCGCTTGATGTCATCCATCAGAATCAGGCCGTATTCCTTGCGGTCTTCCGTGACGTACGCGATGCCTTCGTCGATCGCTTTGCTGATCTCGTTCAGCCTGATTTCGCGGCCGTCCTTAAACAGTTGGCCGCTGATTTTTTTGCCGTAGGATTGTCCGAAGATGCTCATCGCAAGCTCCGTCCGGCCCGCCCCCATAAGGCCCGCAATGCCGACGACCTCGCCGCGCTTAACGTTAAAGCTGACGTCGCTTACGACCTTGCGATCCGCTTGCGATGGGTGGTACACATTCCAATTCTTCGCCTCGAACAGGACATCGCCGATAACGGGCTCCCTGTCCGGATAGCGGTGCGTCAGGTCGCGCCCGACCATCCCTTTGATAATCCGGTCTTCGGTAATGTTGTCCTGCTTCACATTCAACGTCTCGATCGTCTTGCCGTCCCGGATGATCGTGATGGAATCCGCCACCTTCATGATCTCGTTGAGCTTGTGCGAAATGATGATCGAGGTAATGCCCTGCCGCTTGAACGCAAGCATCAGATTCAGCAGGTTTTCGCTGTCCTCTTCGTTGAGCGCGGCGGTAGGCTCATCGAGAATCAGCAGCTTTACCTTCTTGGATAGCGCTTTCGCAATCTCCACCAGCTGCTGCTTGCCGACGCCGATCGAACCGGCCAGCGTGTTCGGCGACTCGGACAAGCCGACCGTATCCAGCAGCTCGCGCGTCCGCACGACCGTGTCATTCCAATTGATGATGCCGCTCTTCGCCTGTTCGTTGCCGAGAAAAATGTTCTCCGCGATCGACAGCTGGGGAATAAGCGCCAGCTCCTGATGGATAATAACGATACCGAGGTTCTCGCTGTGTCTTATATTTTTAAATTCGCAGGTCCGGCCCTTGAACAAAATGTCGCCTTCATAGGATCCGTGGGGATAGACGCCGCTGAGCACCTTCATAAGCGTCGATTTGCCGGCCCCGTTCTCGCCCATCAGCGCGTGAATCTCGCCTTCCTTCACTTTCAGGTTCACATTCGCGAGCGCTTTTACGCCCGGAAACGTTTTGGTGATATTGCGCATTTCCAGTATGATATCGGTCAAAGTAATCACCACGCCCTCGATAATGTAATAAATGATTTAGTGACAGCCGGGAGGCCGTCACTAAATCATTTTTGGCTGCTGCCTGTCAACTTTATTTCAGTTCGTCTTCTGTGTAATAACCGGAGTCCACCACGACTTCCTTGTAGTTCTCTTTGTCGACCGATACCGGCTCCAGCAGGTAGGAAGGCACCACTTTCACGCCGTTGTCATACGTTTCGGTGTCGTTGACTTCCGCTTCCTTGCCTTGCAGCACGCTTTCCGCCATATTGACCGCTACTTTCGCCAACTCACGCGTATCCTTGAAGATCGTCGACGTCTGCTCGCCCGCAATGATCGATTTAATTGAAGCCAGCTCGGCGTCCTGGCCGGTGATGACCGGCATCGGCTTGTCGGCGGAGCCGTAGCCTACGCCCTTCAAGGAAGAGATAATCCCGATGCTGATACCGTCGTAAGGGGACAACACCGCATCCACGTTAGCGTCCGCATAGTTCGCGCTCAGCAGGTTATCCATCCGGGATTGCGCGGTCGCGCCGTCCCATCTCAAGGTGGCGACTTGCTCCATGCTCGTTTGCTTGCTTTTTACGACCAGCTTGCCGCTGTCGATGTATGGCTGCAGGACGGACATCGCGCCGTCGAAGAAAAAGTAAGCGTTGTTGTCGTCCGGAGAACCGGCAAACAACTCAATGTTGAACGGGCCTTTGCCGTCTTTCAGGCCGAGCTTGTCTTCAATGTAGGAAGCTTGCAGCACGCCTACCTTGAAGTTGTCGAACGTCGCGTAATAGCTTACGTTCTCGGTGTTCTTGATCAAGCGGTCGTACGCGATAACCTTGATGTTCTGGTCGGCCGCTTTCTGCAGCACATCCGTCAACGACTCGCCGTCGATCGACGCGACAACCAGCACTTTAACGCCTTTGGTGATCATATTCTCGATTTGGGCCACCTGATTCTCGATCACGTCTTCCGCATATTGCAGGTCGACCGTGTAGCCGAGCGCTTCGAATTCTTTCTTCATGTTGGCGCCGTCGCCCACCCAGCGCTCCGACGATTTGGTCGGCATCGAAATACCGACGCTTCCCTTGTCTCCGCCCGCGCTGCTTCCGCCGTTCGCGGCGGCGTTCGTTTCAACGGCGTTGCCGGTGTTGCCGTTATTGCTGCCGCAAGCGGCAAGCAGCAGGACCAAGGCCATGACGGCCATTACCGTTAGTGTTCTTTTCATTTTTTCTATCCCCTCTCGCCATGCAATATGAAGTGGTTACAGTCCTATGATAAGAGATCCGGCGGCAGGGGTCTTTGCTGTAAATCGACTCGTTTTTATAAAAATTCAACCTGGCGCGGGATTCCAGTCCGAAATTGCAACAAAAAGAAACCCACAGCCCGGTGTGAAGGGCCATGGGTTCGGTTTATCCTGTCGTATTTGCTCGCCTTATTGCATAAAACTTGCGCCCTTAACCTTGATTCAATTAAAAGCGCAGTCCTTCCAGCCAGTACTGTAGAATGTCCTGATATGTTCGAAGCCGGCTATAGATTTCAATAGCCAGCTTTTCATTATAGGTCTGTACGGTAAGATTCCGATCGTCCACCATTTCCAACGCGATTATGGCTTGTTCCTGTGTCAGAACCCCCACCTCACGGCAAGATCGAATGGCGCCCTTCGGAGAACCGACATCGAATAGGTCAACTGCAAGAATCCGGGCTTTAGCATTTGAATAATTTTCCTCCTCTAAAATGGTCAACCACTTGTTGAACGGTTATCCATTTCAAATTGTGGGTTTCCGCAAATTGATGAAGCTCGGGCCGCCGGGCCATCAGCCCGTTCGCATTCATCATCTCGCAGGTGACGGCCGCCGGATAAGCGCCGCACAGCTTGGCGAGATCGATCGCCGCTTCCGTATGCCCTTCACGCTCCAATACGCCGCCCGGCTTCGCGATCGTCGGAAAAATATGACCCGGCCGCCGTAAATCCCACGGCTTGGTGTCGGCGCTTGCCAATGCGCGAATCGTATCTGAACGTTCATACGCCGAACCTCCCGTCGTATTCGTATCGTGATCGACCGACACCGTGAATGCCGTTCCAAGCGGATCGCTGTTCTTTGCCACCATAACGTCGAGGTGCAGCTCGTTCGCCCGCTCCGCGGTTATGGGACAACAGATGAATCCCCTTGCATGCGTAATCATGAAATTGACGAGGGAAGGGGTCGCTTTCTCCGCCAAAGCAACCAGATCCCCTTCGTTTTCTCTGTTCAAACCGTCCGCCACGATGATCGGTTTGCCTTGCACGAGATCTTTCAAAACATCTTCGATTCGGTGGAACATGCGATCCCCTCCGTCCGGCTTACCATTATGACTGCAGCAGGCGTTCTAAGGTATAAACGACCCGGTCTGCCGAAAATTTAATGATCAACAATAGGCGCGTTGTATTTCATATGCGGACTCCTTCGGAAATTAAAGTTTCGGCACGCTCTCCCAGTCCTTCAAAAACTTCTCGATTCCGATATCCGTCAAGGGGTGCTTCCACATGGAAGGCAGCGCGGATCCCGGAATCGTGGCGATATCCGCTCCCGCCAGCGCCGCTTCCGCCAAGTGCGACAAGGTCCTTACGCTTGCCGTAATAATCTCGGTCTTATAGGAATAGTTGATGAGGATCGTTTTGAGGTCGCGCACCAATTGAAGGCCGTCCGCCCCAATGTCGTCCAGCCTGCCGACGAACGGACTGATATAAGCGGCGCCTGCTTTGGCGGCCATCAAACCTTGGGCAGCGGAAAACACGAGCGTCACATTCGTTTTGATCCCTTCCTGCGACAGCCGGTTGCATGCTTCAAGGCCGTTCTCCGTCATCGGCAGCTTGATGACGACATTGTCCGCCCATTCCGCAATCGCATGCGCTTCCTCCAGCATCTCGCCAACCGACAAGCCGACGACCTCCGCGCTGACCGGTCCTTTGACCATGCCGCAAATTTCCTGGATCACTTCTTTAAACCCTCTGCCTTCCTTGGCGATGATCGACGGATTGGTCGTAATGCCGTCCACAAGACCCAACCGGTTGATCCGTTCAATCTCCTTCACATTGGCTGTATCCAGAAAAAATTTCATACTTCCGCCCCTCTCCCAAACTGATTTAAGATACCTCCCCGGAACACCGCTTACCCGACGACTTTTTTCACCTGATGCATCAATCTGACCGATTCCGAGAAGCTCGATAGGATAAAATAGGCGGAAGTCGCGCCCGGATCCTGGTGTCCGAGCGAAAGATCGCCGAGCCGGCTCGATCTGCCTTTCTGAGACAGCATATTTGCGGTCTCCTTCATGCCGGCTTCTGCAGCCTTGACCGCATCGTCCAGGCAATCGACCAGACTTTTGCCCGCATTTCTGGCGAGCTGGAGCGCCGTTACGGCCGGGAGCCATGCATCGACCATCGTTTTGTCTCCCGGCTGCGCCTTGCCTCTATCCTGAATGCCATTAACGGCGGCAACCCAGAATTCGATAACGTCCTTCTCTTCCAGCTCCGTCTTTCCTTGCAGCGCGGCGCTTCCCCTCAGGAATGCCGTCGCATACAGCGGCCCGACGGAGGAGCCTACGGCATTGAGAAAGGTCATACCCGCAACCTTGCACATTTCCGAACAAGTAACGGCTTCGTCCATTTGCTGTAGCTTCTCGCAAATCGCCTGCCAGCCGATCGACATGGTCACGCCATGGTCGCCGTCCCCGACGGCGCGATCCAGCTCGGAGAGGTAATCCTTCTCGGTCTCAATCCGCTGGGCAATATTCAGCAAAGCCTTCTTCAGATCGTTTGCAGTCAAAATCATTTCTCCATCCCCCTGTATGCTTACATTTGTACAAACATCGGGCAATCGGCGGGATGGTCGATCATCTCCGCCAATTCATCATCCACTTTCATCAATGAAATGGAGCAGCCGCCCATTTCCAAAGACGTCACATACTCGCCGACATAGGAGCGGTGAATGGCAATTCCCCGCTCGGCCAGCACCTGAGCCGTCCGCCTGAACATAATGTACAGCTCCAGGTAAGGGGTCGAGCCCAACCCGTTCACGAGCACGACGACCTTGTCGCCCTTATTCACCGGCATATTCTCGATCACAGCAAAATCGGCAAGAGCTCCATTTCATCCTTCGCGCTTCCGAACGAGATCGAGTCCGTCATCACGGACTCGAAGCTCTCCCGGGACCAAATTAATCAGATCAAGCAGGCCGGCATCAACGTCATTATTGCATAAATGCATATAATAATAAATTCACATTTATATGTAAAAAAACATAATAAAATCAAGAAGCCCCTTCAGGTCGTCGTTACCGCCGTGCGGCCTGAAGGGGTTAACTATGTTATTCATTCATGTCATATCGTCATCGCCCCGAACCCTCCATCCACACGGAGCAAAGTCCCCGTGACGAACGAAGATGCTTTTTCAGAAGCCCAAGTAAACAACCGCCCCCTTCAGTTCCTCCGGTTCACCGAAGGTACAATAACAACATTGTTATTTTTAAAAAGAGACTATCCCAAGCAGATCATTCCGCTCGGCGACAGCCTCGGTGTTGCGCGTACATATGGCAGAAACCCGGTTGTTCAGTCACAGTACCACCCGTTCAACGGGTGGCTTGATTTCGCCCCTATAAGGGGC
>NZ_CAUPYC010000013.1:0-66752 GCF_963515335.1 uncultured Paenibacillus sp.
CTGCCCCTGGCGCCGCCTGCGCGCCGTCGGCGGGCCGAAACCGCAGATGCACGGTTTCGGCTCCGCCCCGCATGAGCGCGGCGCGCAGCGCTTCCACGAGCCGGGCATCCTGCTGCCCGCTCGGGGTCAGGACCGTCATCGACACCTGACGGTCCTTCACAACGACGTCCCGGACCTGCACTCCGTCCGCGCCCGCCGACTCTCCGGACGACCCTTTCAACCGGCCGACCGCCTCCACCACTTGTTCACGCGTTAGCATAACCGCTCCACACCTCGTATCCGCTCGGGCGGTCATAGGGGCCGCCCGGTTGCTATGTATTTCTCGATCGCTTTATTATACCATATTGTCCGCTCAGGAGATATTCGGCCCCGGCAGCTTCTCTCCCGTAAAATAGCGCAATATGCCTTGGTAGATGGACGCCGCCACCTGACGCTGGTATTCCGTATCCGCCAGCAGCTGGGCCTCTCCCGGATTCGAGAGGAATCCGACTTCCACCAGCGCGGTAGGAATATTTTCGATTGCCTTCAGCATATAGACCGTGTTTACCTGATTGGCTGCACGTTTGGTATTCTCAAGATTGCGCTTGATTTCCTCCTGAATGAGCGAGGCGAGCAGCAGATTATCCGGATGGTTCGGGTAATAGAACGTTTGGGCCCCGGACCAGCGCGGCGACGGAATGCTGTTCATATGGATGCTCAGCACGACATCCGGAGCTTGCTGCCGTATATTGTCCACCCGCCGGAGCAAATCTTCCGTTTTCCGCCGGCTGAGCGCCTTCGTCCCTTCTTCCGCCAAATCCCGGTCATCCTCCCGGGTCATGACGACAAGCGCGCCCGCTTGCTGCAAATAATCCCGCAGATGGAGGGCGATTGCGAGATTCAGATCCTTTTCCACGTCTCCCTGCTTGCTTACCGCGCCGCCGTCCACCCCGCCGTGGCCGGCATCCAGGTAGATCGTTTTTCCCGACAGCGGCAGCGTCCAGTATGTCCATGTGCGCGAAGTCGGGTCCTGCGCCAGCATGAACGACAGCAGCAGTAAGATCGCCATGCCTAAACCAAGGCGGAGAGCTCCTTTATAATTGATCCAGACGATGATCCGATTTCTGATCCGGCGCATGAAAAAACCACCCCGATCCCCTATGTGTCCGGGCGCGGGCTTGCGGGAAGCCGGCGTCCTATACACTATATGGGACGAGGTGGTGTTTTATGAGCGGCGCGTCACCCGACGGGCTGCTCCGACATGCCTTCAATGAGAATTTTGGCCACTTCCGGACGTGAAAACTCCGGCGGCGGGCAGACGCCGTCGCGCAGCAGCGCGCGAACCTTCGTACCGGACAAGGTCAGATGATCCTCCTTGCCGTGCGGACACGTCTTGCTGGAAGCCATATTGCCGCACTTCGTGCAAAAAAAGCTGTGCTCGAAGTAGAGCGGCGTAATGCCGAGCTCTTCCGGCTTGAACGACTTCAGCAGATCCTGCGCTTCATAAGTGCCGTAGTAGTCGCCTACGCCGGCATGGTCGCGGCCGACGATGAAGTGTGTGCAGCCGTAGTTTTTGCGGACCATCGCGTGGAAAATCGCTTCGCGCGGGCCGGCATAACGCATAGCGGCCGGGAACACGCCGAGGAAGACGCGGTCCTGCGGATAATAGTTCTCCAGCAGCGCCAGATAGCTTTTCATGCGGACATTCGCCGGAACGTCGTCCGACTTCGTTTCGCCCACGAGCGGATTAAGGAAAAGCGCGTCGACGATCTCCATCGCGCATTTCTGAATGTACTCATGCGCCCGGTGAACCGGGTTGCGGGTCTGAAAGCCCACTACAGTATTCCAGCCCTTCTCCGCGAACAGCCGGCGGGTCTCCGACGGATCGAAGTAAAACTCCTGGAACTTGTCCGGCTGCGGGCGGTTCAGCACGGTAACCGCGCCGCCGACGTATGTCGAAGACCGTTCCATCAGCTTCGCGACGCCCGGATGCTCGAGCTCGTCGGTCTTGAATACGCGGATCGCTTCATGGTTTTGATCGACGGTGTAAATATCTTCGATATCGATGACGCCGTAGATCACACCGTTCTCGCCTACAAGTGCGGCGCGTTCGCCCGCGTTCAGTTCGGCCGCCTTGTTCGGCTCAACCGCGAGCGTAATCGGAATGCTCCATACCAGGCCGTTCGCCAGACGCATGTTATCGACGACCGACGTATAATCGGCCTTCGTCATAAACCCGGTCAATGGTGAGAATGCGCCGACACCGATCAGATCGAGGTCGGAAATCGTCCAGGCGTTAACGGCAATGCTCTTCAGCTTCGATGCTTCGGCAAGCAGCGCTTCCCGTTCACCGCCGGCTGCGATCCGGTTCACCAGTACGCCGCCGTGTGGTTGGATACTCATGTTGCGTAAACCTCCTGTAATATCGAGCCCTGTCGGCCCGGTGGTCGATTATTTATGCAAGCCGCATTCCGTTTTGTCGGATCCTGCCCAACGTCCCGCACGCGGGTCTTCACCCGGCATAACCTGGCGGGTGCAATACTCGCAGCCGATACTTGGGAAATAGTTGTCGTGCAGCGGATTGTAGATGACGTCATTGGCGCGGATGTATTCCCACACCTGCTCGGAGGTCCAGCTTGCGATCGGGTTGAACTTGATCAGGCCGAACTTGGTGTCGTATTCCACCTTCTTCGCGTTGGCGCGGGTCGGCGCCTGATCGCGGCGGATACCGGTGATCCAGGCGTCGTACTTGGACAAAATTTGCGTCAGCGGCGCAACCTTGCGGATGTTGCAGCAAGCGTTCGGGTCGGATTTCCACAGTTCTTCACCGTGACGGGCCGCTTGCTCTTCCGGCGTAAGCGCCGGCTTGACCTGAACGAATTTCATGCCGTACCGCTGCTCCAGACGGTCGCGCGTCTCATAGGTTTCCTTGAAGTGAAAGTCGGTGTCCAAGTAGAAAATGTCCGTCTTCGGGCTGATCTTCTGAAGCATATCGACAAGGACGACATCCTCCGCGCCGAAGCTGCACGCGAACGTCATGTTCGGGAACGTCTCAACCGCGTAACGGAGAATATCTTCCGGGCTGGCGTTTTCAAGCTCTGCAGCTTTTTGGCTGACAAGCGCTTCTTTCTCAAACAGATTCATTTCAACGACCTCCGTGATTAATTCCTAGTAAAATGATATGCATTAAACTAATTATACGACTTTCGTCCCGATAACTCAACGATAACCTTACGCCGGTTCCGCAAAAACCGCCCTTGCGGAAGGCTGGGCTCTTTATTGTATTCGAATCGGGTTCCATGGGCTTCACGTTGCCGCAAAAAAATACCTTCTCCACGCTTGGCGGAGAAGGTATCGGGTGCGAATATTAGCGCTTCGAGAACTGCGGCGCGCGGCGTGCCGCTTTCAAGCCGTATTTCTTGCGTTCCTTCATCCGCGGGTCGCGTGTCAGGAAGCCTGCGCGCTTGAGCGCCGGACGGAATTCCGGATCGGCCTTCAGCAGAGCGCGGGAAATGCCGTGGCGGATGGCGCCGGCTTGACCCGTCGTGCCGCCGCCGTTCGCCAGTACGATGATGTCGTACTTCGTCAGCGTGTCGGTCAGAGCGAGCGGTTGCTTCACGATCAGTTTCAGCGTTTCGTGGCCGAAATATTCGTTAAGATCGCGCTTGTTTACAATAATTCGTCCTTCACCCGGTACGAGGCGCACGCGCGCTACCGAGTGTTTACGACGACCTGTTCCATAGTATTGGACTTGTGCCATGAAATGGTCCTCCCTTTCTTAACCTCGAAGCTCGTACACTTCTGGATTTTGTGCCTGGTGCGGATGCTCCGGACCGGCGTAGACTTTCAGCTTCAGCTTCATCTTCTCGCCCAGGCGGTTCTTCGGCAGCATGCCGTGGATCGCGAACTCCAGAACGCGCTCAGGGAACTTCTTCAGCATGTCGCCGGCGGAAGTGACCTTCAGGCCGCCCGGATACATGGAATGACGGTAGTACTTCTTGTCGGACAGCTTCTTGCCCGTCAGGACGATTTTCTCGGCGTTGACGATGACGACGAAGTCGCCGGTGTCAACGTGAGGCGTGAATTGCGGTTTGTGCTTGCCGCGGATCAGAGCGGCGGCTTCGCTGGCCAGACGGCCGAGCGTCTTGCCTTCCGCATCGATGACGAACCATTTGCGTTCGACTTCGTTCGGCTTGGCCATAAACGTTGTACGCATGGGATATCCTCCTTCATTCTTTCGCACATTTCACATGTATGGAAACGTCTTGTTCAAGGTTCATATTCGTTGTCAACGTTGCGTGGCGTTCCGCTAAGCACGGAGCGTTCGGCAACTTATAAAGCTTTGCCAAGTTCGGCGATCTTAGTCGGGGCTGTGGGAGAGCCACTAAGAAAGCACAAGTTATATTCTACTATATTCTCACTTGCTCCGCAAGTAAAAGTTACGATCAAATACAGGTGCGGGCTCCGGGGCTCGGAAGCGTTTCATCAGCCTGCAAATCCACAGCCTTCACCTGCTTCGGCCGGCCGACATTTACGAACGACCGCGAGCGGCGGAATCGTTATCCAGAGAGGATTGATAAGGCTCGGGATACCGGACCTCCCACAGCGCAAGACCGTGCGCCTCTGCGCGGGGACCGGCTTTCGAGCGGTCTTTCGCGGCCAGCACCGGCCCCATCGCGCCGGGCGGCCATTTGCCTTCCCCGACCCACAGCAGCGTGCCCATCACGATACGAACCATGTTGTACAGAAAACCGCTGCCGGTCATAAACATGTGGATCTCGTTCCCGTCACATTCGATCCGAACATCATAGATCGTGCGCACATGGCTCTTCTTCGTGGAGCCCGCCGAAGTGAACGACGAGAAATCGTGCTCACCCAGCAGATACCGGATCCCCTCGCGCATCGCCTCAACATCCAGCGGGTTATAATGATGGTATCGAAACCTCCGGTTGAATACATTCGGATGCCTGCCGGTACTGATTGAATATCGGTATGTCTTCCTGACCGCCGATTTGCGCGAGCTGAACTCCGGCGGCATCTCATGGGCGCTGCGGACGACGATGTCCTGGGGAAGCCGGCTGTTCATGGCGACCGCCCATCGCTCGATCGGGATCGGGGAGGAGCTGCGAAAGTTGATCACTTGGCCGTAGGCATGCACGCCGGCGTCGGTGCGCCCGGAGCCGTCGATCTTGACGTTCTCACCGCTCAGCTTCCTTATGGCCTTCTCAAGCTCATCCTGAACGGTCAAGCCGCTAGGCTGCGACTGAAACCCGTGATACGCCCCGCCGTCATAGCTCACCACCATCGCAATATTCCGCACCTTATCTCCCCCTCCCTCAGCCTCTCCACTTCCTTAACGCCCTTAACCGCTTACTCCCTTAAACTAAAATAGCATAAATCCTAAACGCTATTCATCTGCTCATACCATAACGCGAACACAACAACAGGCGGAGAACGATACATGCAGCATAGCTTGAAGATTCCAACCTTTCTTTTCCAGAAACAAAGAAAAAAAGGTGGCCTGCGCCACCCTTTCTCTTCCCGTTTCAACTACGCACGGTCCACCAGTTCCAAATAAACCATAGGCGCCGAGTCTCCGCGACGGGGGCCCAGCTTCAGGATCCGCGTGTATCCGCCCGCACGTTCCGAGTAGCGGGTGGCCAATTCGGAGAACAGCTTCTGGATTGCGTCCTGCTCGCCGTCAACCGTCTCGCGGCGAACGAATGCCGCAACTTGACGGCGCGCGTGAAGGTCTCCCTTCTTCGCTTTCGTGATCAGCTTCTCCGCAATCGAACGAACTTCCTTCGCTTTCGCTTCGGTCGTCTGGATGCGCTCATACAGGAAAAGGTCGGTGACCAGGTCGCGGAACAATGCTTTCCGCGCGCTTGCGTCACGTCCCAGCTTTTGATATGCCATGTGTTTCCCCTCCTTCTAAAGGACTTGCATTCATTGTTGTCCGGTCGGCGGTCAAGCCTAGTCTTCCATCCGGAGGCCCAAACCGAGCTCTTCCAGCTTCTCCTGAACTTCCTCCAAAGATTTGCGGCCCAGGTTGCGGACCTTCATCATATCTTCTTCGGTTTTCGTGATCAGCTCTTGAACGGTGTTGATGCCTGCGCGTTTCAGACAGTTGTAGGAACGAACGGAAAGATCGAGCTCCTCGATCGTCATCTCGAGCACTTTCTCTTTCTTGTCTTCCTCTTTCTCCACCATGATCTCGGCGTCCTTCGCCTCGTCGGTCAGGCCGACGAACAGGTCCAGATGCGAGTTCAGGATTTTCGCGCCGAGGCTCACCGCTTCTTCCGGGCGGATGCTGCCGTCGGTCCATACTTCAAGCGTCAGCTTGTCATAGTTCGTCACTTGTCCCACGCGTGTATTCTCCACGCTGTAATTCACGCGGGTAATCGGCGTGTAGATCGAATCGACAGGCAGAACGCCGATCGGCTGATCCTCGCGTTTGTTACGGTCTGCTTGCACATAACCGCGCCCGCGGTTCGCAAACACCCGCATATGAAGCCGGGCGCCGGAGGCGAGCGTCGCAATATGAAGATCCGGGTTGAGAATTTCGACATCGCTGTCCGCGCGAATGTCGCCGGCCGTTACCGCGCCGTCGCCCTCCGCATCGATTTCCAACACCTTTTCCTCGTCGGAATGAATTTTCAACGAGAGGCTCTTCAGGTTCAGGATGATTTCGGTCACGTCCTCGTAGACGCCGGGAATCGTCGAGAACTCATGAAGAACGCCGTCGATTTGCACCGAGGTGACGGCCGCGCCTGGCAGCGACGACAAAAGAATTCTGCGCAGCGAGTTGCCGAGCGTCGTGCCATAGCCGCGTTCAAGCGGTTCTACCACGAAACGTCCGTATGTGCCCTCGTCGCTCAGCTCTACGGTTTCGATTTTCGGCTTTTCGATCTCAATCACTAAAAGTACCCTCCTTCAAACGTCGCTCCGTTCATACCGATCATCGGCAGCATGCCGTTTCAGTATCTACACCGTTCATACGGCCAAAAACATGTAGTATGCCTAACCTTCACAACCATTATTCACAAGTTGCAGATATTTGATACCACACGCGTTTTGAACTATACGCGGCGACGTTTCGGCGGACGGCATCCGTTGTGCGGAACCGGCGTGACGTCTTTAATCAGGTTAACTTCAAGACCGGCCGCCTGAAGGGAACGGATCGCGGCTTCGCGGCCTGCGCCCGGTCCTTTAACCATAACTTCGACCGTTCTCATGCCGTGTTCCATAGCCGCTTTCGCCGCCGATTCCGCTGCCATCTGAGCGGCGAACGGCGTGCTTTTCCGGGAGCCTTTGAAGCCCAGGTTGCCGGAGGAAGCCCACGAGATCGCGTTGCCGTGCGGATCGGTGATCGTTACGATCGTGTTGTTGAACGTCGAGCGGATGTGCGCGACGCCGGTCTCGATATTTTTCCGGTCGCGGCGTTTGGTACGTACGACTTTTTTCGGTTTAGCCATTTTCAGTTATCCCCCCTTATTACTTCTTCTTGTTCGCTACAGTCCGACGAGGACCTTTACGGGTCCGGGCGTTCGTCTTGGTGCGTTGACCGCGAACGGGCAAGCCGCGACGATGACGGACTCCACGGTAGCAGCCGATCTCAATCAACCGCTTAATATTCAGCGAGATTTCGCGACGCAGGTCGCCTTCCACTTTGACGGATTTATCAATGTTTTCGCGAAGGCGGCTGACTTCATCTTCCGTCAGGTCGCGCACGCGGGTATTTTCGTTGATGTCGGTCTCCGTGAGGATTTTCTGGGCTGTCGTTTTACCGATACCGAAAATGTACGTCAGGGCGATTACTACGCGCTTGTCACGCGGCAAGTCTACACCAGCTATACGTGCCATGGTTCGTCTATCCCTCCTTCTTCTTATCCTTGTTTTTGTTTGTGTTTCGGATTTTCACAAATCACCATCACATTGCCTTTGCGGCGAATGACTTTGCATTTCTCGCAAATCGGCTTAACCGAAGGTCTGACCTTCATTGTGATTACCTCCCGAATACTTCGTCGGCAGTCCTCGCCGGACTACTTCCGATAAGTGATACGACCTCTTGTCAGATCGTAAGGCGACAACTGGATAACCACTTTATCTCCCGTCAGGATGCGGATAAAGTGCATTCTGAGCTTGCCGGATACGTGGGCCAGAATTTGATGTCCGTTCTCCAGTTCCACCTTGAACATGGCGTTCGGCAACGGTTCAATAACCGTACCTTCAACTTCGATTACATCTTCTTTAGCCACCGTCATTCTCCTTTCCGCTCGTTATACTTCTGAATCGCAAAGCGCAGCTTGGCGTTGGTCACCCGACCGGTTTCCCGCATGCTGTCGGCCACTTCGGAGCTGACGGCGGGCAGAAGCTCCAGATGGAGCAGGTTCTTCTTCTTCGGATCGTCGAACCGGTGTTTGTTCCCATCGGCGATGAGTACGAAACGGTCGTCTTCGATGCCGATGATCACCGCGCAGCCGCCCCGGTCCTTGCCTCTCAGCACCTTGACCAGCCGGCCCCATTCCGGAAAAGCTTCCATGCCGTCACCACCCCGTTTATGTCGCGGAAGAGCGGGTTAAAATCTCAAGCCCATTCTCCGTAACGGCGACGGTATGCTCGAAATGCGCGCACCATGTGCCGTCGACGGTAACGACCGTCCAATTATCCTGCAGCGTGCGGACGTACCGCTCGCCGAGCACAACCATCGGCTCGATGGCCAGCACCATGCCGGGCTTCAGCCGGGGGCCGCGGTCCGGTACGCCGTAGTTCGGAATTTGCGGTTCTTCATGGAGGCTTGCGCCGATTCCATGGCCGACATATTCGCGAACGATCGACATCCCCGCTTGCTCCACCGCCTGCTGAATTGCGTGAGAAATGGTATACAGCCGCACATCCGGCTTTACGAGCTCGAGTCCCGCATAGAGCGACTTCTCCGTCACCTCGAGCAATCGGCGGGCATCCTCGGATATCCGGCCGACCCCGTAGGTCCAGGCTGAATCGCCGTGATAGCCGTTATACTGGGCGCCGATGTCGACACTGATGATATCGCCCTCGTTCAGAACCCGCGGTCCGGGTATGCCGTGCACCAATTCATCGTTAACAGAAGCACATATACTTGCTGGAAATTGATTGTAGCCTTTGAAGGAAGGTACGGCTCCCTGGCTGCGAATATAATCCTCGGCGATCTTGTCGAGTTCCCCCGTCGTCACGCCGGGCTTGATCGCCCGCGCCAGCAGCCGATGCGTATCCGCCACGATGCGTCCGGCTTCCCTCATGAAACCCAGTTCCGCTTCGGACTTGCAGATAATCATTCGGACTGCCCTTTCAAATAAGATACGATATCCGAGGTTACCGTATCGATTTCCTTCTCGCCGTCCACTTCGCGCAGCAGACCTTTGCCTTCGTAATACGCAAGAAGAGGCGCCGTCTTGGAAATATATTCGTCCAGACGCGTGCCGACCTTCTCTTCCGTGTCGTCGGAGCGCTGATACAGCTCTCCGCCGCACTTGTCGCATACGCCTTCCTGTTTCGGCGGATTAAAGAGCACGTGATACGTCGAACCGCATGCTTTGCAGATCCGGCGTCCCGTCAAACGGGCAAGCAGCAGGCTGCGATCGACCTTCAGGTTGATGACGTGGTCGATTCGGCGTCCCATTTCGGCCAGCATGCCGTCGAGCGCTTCGGCTTGCGCCAGTGTCCGCGGAAAGCCGTCGAGCAGGAAGCCCTTCTCGCAGTCGTCCTGCAGCAGCCGGTCGCGAACGATTCCGTTCGTCACGTCGTCGGGAACGAGCAGCCCTTGGTCAACGTACTCTTTCGCCTTTTGACCGAGCGGCGTGCCTTGCTTCATCGCAAGGCGGAATGCGTCGCCGGTCGAAATGTGCGGAACTCCGAACGTATCCACGATGCGTTCGGCTTGCGTGCCCTTGCCGGCGCCCGGAGGCCCCATAAAAAGGATGTTCATGCGTCGCTCCTCACTTTAAGCACAATAGGCCCGGACGGGCTTCACGCTCCTACGCGCGGAAATCGCCGGCCCGCTTGCGAACCTATCGTTATTTATTGATAAACCCTTTGTAGTGACGTTTGATCAACTGGCTTTCGATCTGCTTCATCGTGTCGAGCGCGACGCCGATAACGATCAGGAGCGACGTTCCGCCCAACTGAACCGAGCGTGGCAAGCCGGCAATGGCGCCGAATATGACCGGCAGAACCGAGATGATCGCCAGGAACAGCGCACCGGAAAGCGTGATCCGGGACATAACGCGCGTGATGTAGGAGGAAGTCGGCTTGCCCGGACGGATGCCCGGAATGTAACCGCCGTTCTTCTTCATTTGATCCGCCATTTGCACCGGGTTGATTTGAACGAAAGTATAGAAGAAGGTGAATGCGATGATCAAGATCACGTACAACACCATGCCGAGCGGCTGGTCGTAATACATGTTATTGATGATCCAATTCGCCCATGCCTTATCCGCCCAAAACTGTGCGATCGTAATCGGAAAAAAGAGCAGCGAAACCGCGAAAATGACCGGGATAACGCCTGCGCCGTTCACCTTCAGCGGAATGTGCGTCGATTGACCGCCGTACATCTTCCGGCCGACGACGCGCTTGGCGTATTGAACCGGAATTTTGCGGATGCCCTGTTGCACGAAAATGACACCCACGATAATCGCGACGATCGCAACGACGATCGCGATCACTTTCAGAATGCTGATAAACAATTGATCCGGGTTGTCAACAAACTCCGTCGCGTAGATCGTGCGGATATGCGTAGGGATGGAAGCCACGATCCCGGCGAAAATGATGATCGAGATGCCGTTTCCGATGCCGCGCTCGGTAATTTGTTCACCGAGCCACATCAGGAAGGCGGTGCCGGCCGTCAGGACGATGGCAATCATCGCATACGTGCCGAAGCTCGGATTGATGACCATCTGGTAAGTGTTGTTGAATCCGATCGAGGTGGCGAACGCCTGGATCAGACCGAGTACGACCGTGCCGTACCGCGTGATCTGCGCCAGCTTGCGTTTCCCGTTCTCGCCTTCCTTCGCCCATTCCGCAAACTTCGGAATAACGTCCATGCTGAGCAGCTGAACGATGATCGATGCCGTGATATACGGCATGATCCCGAGCGCGAAGATCGAGAATTGGAAGAGCGCGCCGCCGGAGAACGTATTGAGCAAGCCGAACAGGTCCGCGCCTTGCGCGTTGATATCCTCGAATCTCGATTTGTCGATGTTCGGTGCCGGAACGAACGAACCTACGCGGTACACAAGCAGGATGAACAGCGTGAACAGAATACGTCTGCGAAGATCATCCACTTTCCAGATGTTGGACAAGGTCTTGAACAATTAGATCACCTCGGTTTTACCGCCGGCAGCCTGGATTTTCTCTACCGCAGATTGAGAGAACTTGTTAGCTTTGACCGTGATGCCCACCGTAATATCGCCGTTACCGAGAATCTTGATACCGGCTTGCGGGTTTTTCACCAGGCCCTGCTCCATCAGAAGCTCCGGCGTTACTTCCGTACCGGCTGCAAAGCCGTTCAGATCTTCGATGTTGACGACGGCATATTCCTTGCGGAACGGATTGTTGAAGCCGCGCTTCGGAAGACGGCGGTACAGCGGGTTCTGACCGCCCTCGAAGCCCGGACGAACACCGCCGCCGGAACGGGCGTTTTGGCCTTTATGCCCTTTGCCGGCCGTTTTGCCGTTGCCGCTGCCGATACCGCGGCCTTTGCGCTTCACGTCCTTACGGGACCCCTCAGCAGGCTTAAGCTCATGCAATTTCATCGTTCGTAGCACCTCCTTGTAGATTTTGCCTTCTTGTCTATGACAGGCAGTCAGCCTTGCACTTCTTCAACTTTGACCAGATGGCTGACATGGTTCACCATGCCGCGGATGGCCGGGCTGTCGTTCTGGACAACCGATTGGTGAAGCTTGCGCAAGCCGAGCGCTTGAACGGTCGCGCGCTGCTTCTCGTTACGGCCGATCAGGCTGCGAACGAGGGTGATTTGCAATTTTGCCATCGAATTCGCCTCCTTAACCGAGCAGCTCTTCTACGGTTTTTCCACGCAGTTTGGCTACGTCCTCGGCGCGTTTCAGGCGGGAAAGGCCTTCGAGCGTCGCGTTAACCATGTTCATGGAATTAGAAGAACCGAGAGATTTCGTCAAAATGTCGCCTACGCCTGCCAGCTCGAGCACGGCGCGAACAGGACCGCCGGCGATAACGCCCGTACCTTCGGATGCAGGCTTCAGCAGAACTTCGCCGGCGCCGAAATGACCGAGCACTAGGTGCGGAATCGTCGTGCCGACAAGCGGAACGTGGATCAGGTTTTTCTTCGCGTCGTCGATGCCCTTACGGATGGCGTCCGGCACCTCGGAAGCTTTGCCGATCCCTGCGCCAACCCAGCCTTTGCCGTCGCCGACGACGACCAGCGCGCTGAAGCTGAAACGGCGTCCGCCTTTAACAACCTTCGCTACGCGGTTGATCTGAACTACTTTTTCCGTCAGTTCTAACGTATTCGGATCTATACGCAAGTCGTAATACCTCCTTGTTCGATTTGTCGATTAAAACTCAAGACCGGCTTCGCGCGCCGCGTCCGCCAATGCCTGGATTCTGCCGTGGTACAGGTAACCTCCGCGGTCGAATACCACTTTGTCTACGCCTTTGGCTTTGGCGCGGGATGCGATCAGTTCGCCTACCTGGCGAGCCGCCTCCGTGCTGCCGCCGTTGCCGACTTTGCCGGCCAGCTCTTTATCCACAGTGGACGCGGATGCGATCGTTACGCCTTGCACGTCGTCGATCAACTGAGCGTAGATGTGCTTCGAGGAACGGTATACGGACAAACGCGGCCGCGCGACCGTACCGTTGATTTTCTTACGGACTCGCAAGTGTCTTTTCAGACGCGCTTTGTTCTTGTCGCCCTTTGTAATCATAGCTCGGTACACTCCTTTCCTACAATGCGGTCATGCCGCTGGTAACGACGGGTTAAGCCGCCGTTTCACGTAAAGGCCTTTCAGGCCGTTATTATTTCTTCTTGCCTGCTTTACCTTCTTTGCGAAGGATCCGCTCGCCTTCGTACTTGATGCCTTTGCCTTTATACGGCTCAGGTTCGCGTACGGAACGGATTTTGGCTGCCGTAGCGCCGACAAGCTCCTTGTCGATGCCGCGGACAATGATTTTCGTGTTCGAAGGAACTTCGAACTCGATGCCCTTATCGGGAACGATCTCAACCGGGTGGGAGTAGCCTACGTTCAGAACTACCTTCTCGCCGGTCTTGTTCGCCCGGTAACCGACGCCGACGAGCTCCAGGTTTTTGCTGAAGCCTTCCGTTACGCCGCTCACCATGTTGGCAACAACGCTCCGGGTCGTTCCGTGCAGGGAACGGTGCAGTTTATTGTCGGAAGGACGCTCGATCGTGATTTCGTTCTCTGCGACAACGACTTTCATGTCCTTGTGCAGCTCACGGGACAGCGTGCCTTTCGGGCCTTTAACGGTAATCAAGCTGTTATCCAGGGTAATGTTTACGCCATTCGGCACCTGGATCGGTTTACGGCCAATACGGGACATTGTGACACCTCCAATCTTCTTTCGGTTGAATTACCAGACGTAGCAGACGACTTCGCCGCCGGCTTTGGCTTGACGGGCAGCTTTGTCGGTCATAATTCCTTTGGATGTGGAAATGATCGCGATTCCCAGACCGCCCAGTACGCGCGGAACCTCGGTCGATTTCGTGTACACGCGAAGTCCCGGTTTGCTGATGCGCTTCAGGCCGGTGATGACGCGCTCGTTGTTCGGGCCGTATTTCAGGAAAATACGGATAATCCCTTGCTTGCTGTCCTCGATATATTCGGCATCGCGGATGAAGCCCTCGCTTTTCAGAATCTCGGCGATTTGCTTCTTCATTTTCGAAGCGGGCAGTTCCACGGTTTCATGACGCACGGTGTTCGCGTTGCGAATGCGGGTCAACATATCTGCTACAGGATCAGACATAACCATTCTCGAAAACCTCCTTCCCGTACTCGGCTGATTACCAGCTTGCTTTTTTGACGCCAGGAATCTGGCCTTTGTATGCTAATTCGCGGAAACAAATCCGGCAAATCTTGAACTTTTGCAGAACGGAGTGCGGACGGCCGCAACGCTCGCAGCGCGTATAAGCGCGCACTTTAAACTTCGGCGTACGTTGCTGCTTCACTTTCATCGAAGTTTTTGCCACTTGGTTTACACCTCCTAGAAGTGGATTACTTCGCGAACGGCATACCCAATTGGGTCAGCAGCTCACGAGCTTCTTCGTCCGATTTTGCCGTCGTGACGATGACGACGTCCATACCGCGCGCTTTATCGACTTTATCGTATTCGATCTCCGGGAAAATCAGCTGTTCCTTCAGGCCCAACGTGTAATTGCCGCGGCCGTCGAACGCTTTCGTGCTCACGCCGCGGAAGTCGCGGACGCGCGGAAGCGCGATGTTGAACAGCTTGTCGAGGAAGTAGTACATGCGCTCGCCGCGCAGCGTGACTTTTACCCCGATCGGCATATTTTCGCGAAGCTTGAAGCCGGCGATCGATTTCTTCGCGCGCGTGATAACCGGTTTTTGACCGACGATTTGCTGAAGCTCGTCAACCGCTACGTCGAGCACTTTGGAGTTGGCAACCGCTTCGCCGACACCCATGTTGATAACGACCTTCTCGATCTTCGGTACTTGCATAACCGTCGTATAGTTAAACTTCTGCATCAGAGCAGGCGTGATTTCGTTCAGAAAACGATCTTTCATTCTTGCTGCCATGAATCATGGACCTCCTTTCCGTCAACCTCAATTAGTTGATCACTTCGCCGGATTTCTTCGCGATCCGGACTTTGCTGCCGTTCTCGAGCACTTTGTAACCGACGCGGGTCGGCTTGCCGCTCTTCGGATCGATGTGCATGACGTTTGATACGTGAATCGGAGCTTCCTGCTCGATAATGCCGCCTTGCGGATTCTGCTGGGACGGACGCGTATGCTTCTTGACCATGTTCACGCCTTCGATCAGGACGCGGTTCTGGCGGGGATAAGCGGCGATAACGCGGCCTTTTTTCCCTTTGTCCTTGCCCGTGATGACGATGACGTTATCGTCCTTCTTCACGTGCAGCTTATTGTTGTGCGATTCCAGCACTTTTTTCAGCCTTGGCATTCGTTACACCTCACTTCGACTGCAAATTGGGCTAATTCTTGTTCTTTCTATCGGGGCCCCCGCAAAGTACTCGGACTAAGCTTCAACGCTTGGCTTCACTTTGTGGGGAACTCTTTTAGATAACTTCCGGTGCGAGCGATACGATTTTCATGAAATCCTTATCGCGCAGCTCGCGGGCAACCGGTCCGAAAATACGCGTGCCGCGCGGGCTCTTGTCCTCTTTTACGACTACAGCCGCATTTTCGTCGAACGAGATATAGGAACCGTCCTTCCGGCGAACCGAACGGCGCGTACGAACGATAACGGCTTTGACTACGTCGCCTTTTTTGACAACGCCACCGGGTGTTGCGGATTTTACGGAACAAACGATCAGATCGCCGATGTGGCCGACGCGACGTCCCGTTCCGCCCAGCACGCGAATGCACATCAGTTCCTTCGCTCCGGAGTTGTCGGCTACAGCCAGACGTGTAAAGGGTTGAATCATGGTAACGTCCTCCTTTCGGAAAAATGCTTAAGATTCAAAGGTATTACAGGATGATCGCTTCTTCGACGATTTCGACCAGACGGAAGCGTTTGTCCTTGGAAAGCGGACGAGTCTCCATTATTTTCACAATGTCGCCGATCTTGGCTTGATTGTTCTCGTCATGCGCCTTGAATTTCTTCGTGTACTTGATGCGCTTGTGGTAAAGGTCATGCTTTTTGTACGTTTCGACGGCGACTACGATCGTTTTTTCCATCTTGTCGCTGACGACTTTGCCGATTTGAACTTTGCGTGCGTTGCGTTCGCTCATGTTCTTCCTCCTTCCTTAAAAGAAGCGGTATTCATCTGATTGAGGGACTTCAATCAGCTCGTAATCCCCAGTTCGCGTTCACGAATGACGGTCTTGGCCCGAGCAATTTCTTTCCGCACGTCACGAATCCGGGTCGGATTGTCCAGCTGGCCGGTAGCCAGTTGGAAACGAAGGTTGAAAAGCTCTTCCTTGAAGCCTGCGATTTTCTGTTCGATCTCAGCAGTGGTCAGGTTGCGGAATTCACTAGCCTTCATTTGCTTCACCACCCACTTCTTCGCGTTTCACGAACTTCGTCTTGACCGGCAGCTTGTGAGCCGCAAGACGCATAGCTTCGCGTGCGATTTCCTCGGATACGCCGGCGAGCTCGAACATGATCTTGCCCGGCTTGACGACGGCAACCCACTTCTCTACGTTACCTTTACCGCTACCCATCCGCACCTCGAGAGGCTTCTGCGTGATCGGCTTGGCAGGGAAAATTTTTATCCAAACTTTACCGCCCCGCTTGATGTAGCGGGTCATGGCAATACGGGCAGCCTCGATCTGGCGGTTCGTGATCCATGCCGGCTCAAGAGCTTGAAGGCCGTATTCGCCGAAAACCACTTCCGTACCGCCTTTGGCGCGGCCTCTCATGTTGCCGCGCTGCTGTTTGCGGTGTTTGACGCGTTTTGGTACCAACATGATTAGTTGCCTCCTTCCTGGACGGCAGCTTTCTTCTTGGTCGGAAGCACTTCACCGCGGTAGATCCATACTTTTACGCCGATGCGGCCGTAAGTCGTATGAGCTTCCGCCGTGCCGTAGTCGATGTCGGCACGCAGCGTATGCAGAGGAACCGTACCTTCGCTGTAGCCTTCGGAGCGTGCGATTTCCGCACCGCCGAGACGGCCGCTAACGCCGGTCTTGATCCCTTTCGCGCCTGCGCGCATCGTCCGTTGGATCGCCTGCTTCATGGCGCGACGGAACGATATGCGGCGTTCAAGCTGCTGAGCGATGCTTTCCGCTACGAGAATAGCGTCCAGATCTGCTTGTTTGATTTCGGAAATGTTGATGTGCACTTTTTTGCCGCCGGTGATTTTCGCCAGCTCCGTACGCAGGTTTTCCACTTCGGAACCGCCCTTGCCGATGACCATGCCCGGCTTCGCGGTATGGATCGTGACGTTCACGCGGTTCGTCGCGCGCTCGATCTCGATGCGGGAAACGGCTGCGTCTTTCAATTTATTTTTCAGGTATTCACGAACTTTCACGTCTTCCAGAAGAAGATCGCCGAAGTCTTTGCCGGCATACCATTTCGATTCCCAATCCCGGATGATGCCGATACGAAGACCGACGGGATTTACCTTTTGACCCACACGTTTTCCCTCCTTATTTTTCGGATACCACCAGAGTGATGTGGCTGGTTCGCTTGTTGATCCGGCTGGCACGTCCCATTGCACGCGGGCGGAAACGTTTCATCGTTGGACCCTGGTTCACGTAAACCTGAGATACGACCAACTTATTGACGTCCAGTTGGAAGTTATGCTCTGCGTTTGCGATGGCCGAGTTGAGCAGCTTCTCCACGATCGGGGATGCCGATTTCGGCGTGTGGCGCAGGATGGCGATCGCCTCGCCGACTTGCTTGCCGCGGATCAAATCCACAACCAGCTGCGCTTTCCGAGGAGCGACTCGAACGTGGTTGACGCTGGCTTTTGCTTGTTGCATAGGTTGAACCTCCTCTCATACGTGTAAAAACCGCCTGCGGCGATTATTATCTTCTGCCGGTTTTCTTCTCGGCGTCGGTGTGGCCTTTGTACGTGCGCGTCGGCGCGAATTCGCCGAGCTTGTGTCCGACCATGTCTTCCGTCACATACACCGGCACGTGCTTGCGGCCGTCATAAACGGCAAACGTGTGACCGATGAATTGCGGGAAAATGGTGGAACGGCGGGACCACGTTTTGATCACGACCTTCTTGTTCGCCGTGTTCAAGTCCTCAACCTTCTTGAGCAGGTAACCGTCGATGAACGGTCCCTTCTTCAGACTGCGACCCATGGGTGTTCCTCCCTTCGTCTCAACCGGATAGCCCTTCGGCAATCCGGTCGTTTATTATTTCGTGCGGCGACGAATAATATATTGGCTGGAAGCCTTTTTCTTCTTGCGCGTTTTGTATCCGAGCGTCGGCTTGCCCCAAGGCGACATCGGCGATTTGCGGCCGATCGGTGCGCGGCCTTCGCCGCCGCCGTGCGGGTGGTCGTTCGGGTTCATGACGACACCGCGAACTTCCGGACGTTTGCCGAGCCAACGGTTACGACCAGCTTTACCGATCTTCACGAGCTCATGGTCCTCGTTGCCTACGGAACCGATCGTTGCGCGGCAAGTCTTCAAGACACGGCGCATTTCGCCGGAAGTCAGGCGGATGACGGCGTAAGCTTCTTCTTTACCGAGCAGTTGTGCTTCCGTACCGGCTGCGCGAACCAATTGGCCGCCCTTGCCGGGCTTCAGCTCGATGTTGTGGATAACCGTACCTACCGGAATGTTCTCCAGCGGCAGCGCGTTGCCGATCTTGATGTCGGCTGCAGGACCGGACATGATCTGATCGCCGACCTTCAAGCCCTTCGGCGCGATGATGTATCGCTTCTCGCCGTCCGCATAGTGGATAAGCGCGATGTTCGACGTACGGTTCGGATCGTATTCGATGGTGGCAACGTTACCGGCGATTCCGTCCTTGTTGCGCTTGAAGTCGATAATGCGGTATTTGCGCTTGTGTCCGCCGCCATGGTGGCGAACCGTAATTTTACCTTGGTTGTTGCGGCCGGCTTTCTTGAACAGCGGCGCAAGCAGCGATTTCTCCGGCGTGCTCGTCGTGATCTCTTCGAAAGTCGAGACCGACATCGCACGGCGTGCCGGAGAAGTCGGTTTATACTTCTTAATTGGCACTTGGTTTCCCTCCTTACTTATACGGATGCTTCGAAGAATTCGAGTTCTTTGCTGTCGGCGCTGAGCTGAACGATCGCTTTTTTCCATTCGGACGTGTAGCCCGAGTGGCGGCCGTAGCGCTTCGGCTTGGCCGGCATGCGCAGCGTGTTGACGCTGACGACTTTCACTTTGAAGATCTGCTCTACGGCGGATTTGATTTCCGTTTTGGTTGCGCGGAGATCAACTTCGAACACGTAACGCTTGTTAACCATAAATTCGCTCGTTTGTTCCGTGATGACCGGGCGCTTGATAATATCGCGTGGATCCTTCATTACGCAAGCACCTCCTGTACTTTCTCGACCGCTTCTTTCGTGATGATCAGCTTGTCGTAAAGCATAACATCCAGAACATTGATGCCGTCTGCAGCGACGATTTTGATTCCCGGAATGTTACGGGCGGATTTCGCCACGTTATCTTCATAATTGGCCGTTACAATCAGCGCCTTGCGGGCAACTTTAAGATTGTTCAGGTAACCGGCGAACTCTTTCGTCTTGGGAGCGTTCAGCGCCAGTTGATCCAATACGATGATTTCGTTATCGATCACTTTCGAAGACAGTGCGGATCTGATCGCCAAGCGGCGAACTTTCTTCGGCAGTTTGAAGCCGTAGGTGCGCGGAGTCGGTCCGAATACCGTACCGCCGCCTACCCATTGCGGTGCCCGGATGCTGCCTTGACGAGCGCGGCCCGTGCCCTTTTGCTTCCAAGGCTTCCGGCCTCCGCCGCGTACTTCGGAGCGTCCTTTCGTCTTGTGCGTACCGCGGCGCTCTGCAGCTTGCTGAAGCAGAACGGCGCTATGCAGGACGTGAACGTTAGGCTCGATACCGAACACCGTGTCATTCAGTTCGATATCGCCTACTTGCGAGCCGCTCACATTGAATACTGCTACTTTTGGCATTTCATGTTCCTCCTTTCTGTAAAGGTTTATTTTTTCACCGTCGATTTGATTTTCACGAAGCTGTTTTTCGGACCCGGAATGGATCCCTTCACGAGCAGCACGTTCCGCTCGGCGTCCACGCGGACGATTTCGAGGTTCTGGATCGTGATCGTTTCGTGGCCCATGTGGCCCGGCAGATGCTTGCCCTTCGGCACGCGGTTCGCCTGGATGGAACCCATCGAACCCGGTCCGCGGTGGTAGCGCGAGCCGTGGGACATGGGACCCGTGCTTTGTCCCCAACGCTTGATGACGCCGGCAAAGCCTTTGCCTTTGGAAATACCCGTTACGTCAACATATTCGCCCTCCGCGAACAGGTCGGCTTTCAGTTGCTGGCCAACCTCGTATTCGCCGATGTTGATACCGCGAATTTCTTTAACGTAGCGCTTAGGAGCCGTGTTGGCTTTCTGCGCGTGGCCGATTTCCGGCTTGATCGCGCGCTTTTCTTTCTTATCGGCAAAACCGAGCTGAACGGCTTCGTACCCGTCGTTCGCCTGGTCTTTCTTTTGCAGGACGACGCAAGGACCGGCCTCGATGACCGTTACCGGCACCACATTGCCTTCGGCGGTAAATACTTGCGTCATGCCGAGCTTTTTACCTAAGATACCTTTCATGTTGACACCTCATTTCCTTTCACACATTAAGTAGTCGTTCGTCTTACAGTTTAATTTCGATATCTACACCGGATGGCAGATCCAGACGCATCAGCGCGTCAACCGTTTGCGGCGTAGGATTCACAATGTCGATCAAGCGCTTATGCGTGCGCATCTCGAATTGCTCACGGGAATCCTTGTACTTGTGCACCGCACGCAAAATCGTGATGATTTGCTTTTCCGTCGGAAGCGGAATCGGCCCGGATACGCCTGCACCGGAACGTTTTGCGGTTTCCACGATTTTCTCCGCGGATTGGTCAAGAACTCTGTGATCGTACGCTTTCAAGCGGATACGAATCTTTTGCTTTGCCATATAAGTCCCTCCTTCTATCGCCCAATTTAGTATCGGACATACTCCGCGAGAATACCCCGACAGCGTCCCCATTGGCACCTCATGGCAAAGGGGCCGGGTGTGTCGGCAACCTCTCGCATCATCGCAACGTCGCAGACCAACAGTCAATATTATATCGAAATGAATAGACGAATGCAACATGTTTTTATGCATACGGGGGAAGGGAATAATTATGCTCCATAATCCGTCCTTTGGGGCAGGCAAGGAGGCCGCCGAATCTCGGATCGGCGGCCTCTGTGTGCGGTCTCCGTTCTCAGTGTCTCCCTCGCGGATATGAACTAAACATTGCCAACCGCTTCTCGCATAAAATCCGCTTGATTGTGCCGCACCGTTCCTGGCGCAACAGCCGAGTTGAATTCTCCTTTCTCGATTCTTCCTCCTCGGATTTTTAAGCTGCTCAAGCATTAACAATATTGATTTCTTCTATAATTAAGCGCTGTTCTTCTCCAATTTCATGAACGGCGGCGGCGTTCCTTGAACAACCTGGCAATCCTTGATTGTATATTATCCAGCCAAAAGAACTTTTTTCGCTGATAGGCAAGTTTAAACTGGAAATCGTGCAGCGAAATTGACCACTATCCGCTGTGAAACGATATTCCGGCTGTTTTGGCTGCAGAGAATCCAACATAGCGAAGAAAGCCTAACTCCAAACCCGATTAACATTAGACAAAATCCAACACAGCCGCTCCGGTTACTCCCCGATCTGTCACCAACCCGCCGTTGGCCTGCAGCCATTCGTCCTCTCGTCGTCACGAACACGATCACAGCGGTCTTGACTTTGTCATCGAAGCCGGAGTCATCGGCTTTCGCTTCAGATGTTCCTAATATCAGGAATGCCAGTTAAAGAATCTACAGATTAATTCCCGTTCCTCCCCCACACTATATATAGAAGAAAATCCATTCCCTCTATATACTCGGATCCGACCTGAAGCAACGACTGGTCCCTTAAAAAAGGTAAGTCAGCAGGGCTTTTGCCTGCCGACCATTATAGTTGAGTCAGCCGGGGCGCGGCGGCTGACCCTTTGTTTTTTGGGTTTTGGTGCGGCTTTGGGCGCGCAAGGGGCGACGGAGGAGCGGAGGGAAAACGAACTGCCGGAAAGTTTACGGCCCGCCTTTGCGTTCGAGTTGCTACCTTGCGTCTAATCAGCGGCAACTCGAACGGAACAGCGGGTGGAGGCAGTCGTTTTCACGCAGCGACGACCCTATCGCCCCGCCCGAAGCATCTAAGCCGCACTGAACGAGCAGCGGGTGGAGGCAGTCGTTTTCACGCAGTGACGACCGTAACGCCCCGGCAAACAAGCAAGAAAGCCCCCACCGGAGTGAGGGCTTTCTTGCTATACCATGCGGCTAAAGCCGCGTCTGCTTATTTGGAGATCGATGCAACGGCGCCCGCGCCTACCGTACGGCCGCCTTCGCGGATAGCGAAACGCGTGCCTTCTTCGATAGCGATCGGAGCGATCAGCTCGACCGAAACGGTGATGTTGTCGCCGGGCATAACCATCTCGCTGCCTTCAGGCAGGTTGATGATACCCGTAACGTCCGTCGTCCGGAAGTAGAACTGCGGACGGTAACCCGTGAAGAACGGCTTGTGACGGCCACCCTCTTCTTTGGTCAGGACGTAGATTTGAGCGGAGAAGTTCGTGTGCGGCTTAACCGAACCCGGCTTCGCGATAACTTGACCGCGCTCGATGTCTTTACGCTCGACACCGCGCAGCAGTGCGCCGATGTTGTCGCCCGCTTGAGCGGAGTCAAGCAGTTTGCGGAACATTTCAACGCCCGTACACACGGATTTGCGTGTTTCTTCGGCCAGACCGATGATTTCGACCTCGTCGCCGACTTTTACCGTACCGCGCTCAACACGGCCCGTAGCAACCGTACCGCGGCCCGTGATCGTGAACACGTCCTCGACAGGCATCAGGAAAGGCTTGTCGGTGTCGCGCTCAGGCGTCGGGATGTAGGTGTCGATTTGCTCGAACAGTTCAACGATTTTGTCGGCCCAAGGACCGTCAGGGTTCTGCAGTGCCTCACGAGCCGCGCCGCGAATGATCGGCGTGTCGTCGCCCGGGAACTCGTACTCGTTCAGCAGGTCGCGAACTTCCATCTCAACCAGCTCAAGGAGCTCTTCGTCTTCAACCATATCGCATTTGTTCAGGAATACGACGATGTAAGGCACGCCTACCTGGCGGGAGAGCAGGATGTGCTCGCGCGTTTGCGGCATAGGGCCGTCGGCTGCGGATACAACCAGGATCGCGCCGTCCATTTGAGCTGCGCCGGTGATCATGTTTTTAACATAGTCGGCGTGGCCTGGGCAGTCAACGTGCGCATAGTGACGGTTAGGCGTTTCGTATTCAACGTGGGCGGTCGAGATCGTGATACCGCGCTCGCGCTCTTCCGGAGCTTTGTCGATTTGGTCGAATGCGACTGCGGCGCCGCCGTATTTTTTGGAGAGGACGGTGGTGATGGCTGCCGTTAGGGTCGTTTTGCCATGGTCGACGTGACCGATCGTACCGATGTTAACGTGCGGTTTGTTGCGTTCAAATTTAGCCTTAGCCATTGAACTGAATCCTCCTTAATATTAGAAAATAGTTATGTGTGGGCCGAGCGTGCACCACAAGTGTAATACGGCGCCCGGCCAAATGCAAACTTCTAAGCTATTATCCGAATGAGCAGGACGCTTAAGCGCCTTTGCTCTTCGAGATGATTTCCTCAGAGATCGACTTCGGAACTTCCTCGTAGTGAGACAGTTCCATTGCGAACACGCCGCGTCCTTGCGTACCGGAGCGGAGCGTCGTGGAGTAGCCGAACATCTCTGCCAGAGGCACCTTGGCACGGATGATTTGCGCGCCGGAGCGCGTGTCCGTACCTTCGATGCGGCCGCGGCGGGAGCTCAGCATACCCATTACGTCGCCGAAGTATTCCTCAGGAACGGTTACTTCAACCTTCATGATCGGCTCAAGCAGAACTGGATTACACTTGTCTTTCGCCGCTTTGAGCGCCATGGAGCCCGCGATCTTGAACGCCATCTCCGAGGAGTCGACGTCATGGTACGATCCGTCGACGATACGGGCTTTGATATCAACCAGCGGGAAGCCGGCAAGCACGCCGTTCTTCATCGACTCTTCGATACCGGCCTGTACAGCCGGAACGTATTCGCGCGGCACTACGCCGCCGACGATTTTGTTCTCGAAAACAAAACCTTGGCCCGGCTCTTGCGGTTCGAACTCGATCCATACGTGGCCGTATTGGCCGCGTCCGCCGGACTGGCGAACGAACTTGCCTTCGACCTTCGCAGGGGTCTTGAACGTCTCGCGGTAAGCAACCTGCGGCTTGCCGACGTTCGTCTCGACTTTGAACTCGCGAAGCATACGGTCGACGATAATCTCGAGGTGAAGCTCACCCATACCGGCGATGATCGTTTGGCCCGTCTCTTCGTCCGTATAAGCGCGGAACGTAGGATCTTCCTCAGACAGCTTGGAGAGAGCGGTACCCATTTTATCTTGGTCGGCCTTCGTTTTCGGCTCGATCGCGATTTGGATAACCGGCTCAGGGAAGTTCATGGATTCGAGAATAACCGGGTTCTTCTCGTCGCACAGCGTGTCGCCCGTGATCGTATCTTTCAGACCGACCGCAGCGGCAATGTCGCCGGAGTAGCACACGGAAATTTCTTGACGGCTGTTCGCATGCATCTGGAGAATACGGCCGATCCGCTCGCGCTTGCCTTTGGTGGCGTTAAGCACGTAGGAACCGGCTTCAATTACACCGGAGTACACGCGGAAGAACGTCAGCTTGCCGACGAAAGGATCCGTCATAATTTTGAAGGCGAGTGCCGAGAACGGCTGATCGTCCGCGGATTTGCGAACCGTTTCCGTACCGTCTTCGAGAACACCCTTGATATCCGGAACGTCGATCGGCGACGGAAGATAGTCGACGACCGCATCCAGCATCATTTGCACGCCTTTGTTGCGGTACGAGGAACCTGCGATAACCGGGAAAATCTTAACTTGTACGACGCCCTTACGCAGCGCCGCTTTCAATTCCTCAACGGAGATTTCTTCTCCCTCAAGGTATTTCATCGTCAGCTCTTCGTCCAATTCCGCTACCTTCTCGACAAGCTCATTGCGGAGCTCTTCGACCTGGTCCTTGTATTCGGCCGGGATTTCGATTTTCTCAGGCTCTTTGCCGAGGTCGTCTTTGTACACGTAAGCTACGCGTTCGACGAGATCGATAACGCCTTTGAAATCGTTCTCCGCGCCGATCGGCAATTGGATTGCCACGGCATTCGCTTGCAGACGCTCGCGCATGTCTTTGACGACATTCAGGAAGTCCGCACCGATGATGTCCATTTTGTTGACGTAGGCGATCCGCGGTACGCCGTACCGGTCAGCCTGGCGCCATACGGTTTCCGACTGCGGTTCAACGCCTTCCTTCGCGCTGAATACACCTACGGCCCCGTCCAATACGCGCAAGGAACGTTCGACTTCAACCGTGAAGTCGACGTGCCCCGGGGTGTCGATAATATTGATCCGGTGACCATTCCACTGGGCGGTCGTAGCGGCGGACGTAATCGTGATGCCGCGCTCCTGCTCCTGCTCCATCCAGTCCATCGTCGCGGCGCCTTCGTGCACCTCGCCGATTTTGTGGGTGCGGCCCGTGTAGAACAGGATCCGTTCCGTGGTGGTCGTCTTGCCGGCGTCAATATGCGCCATGATCCCGATATTGCGGGTATTTTTCAAGGAGAACTCTCTAGCCATGATTATGTCTCCTTTCGTCTCTTGGATCCTACCAGCGATAGTGAGCAAACGCCTTGTTGGCTTCCGCCATCTTGTGCGTGTCTTCGCGCTTCTTCACGGATGCGCCGGTGTTGTTCGATGCATCGATGATTTCAGCGGCCAGACGCTCTTCCATCGTCTTCTCGCCGCGGTTGCGCGAGTAGTTCACGAGCCAACGAAGTCCGAGCGACGTGCGGCGCTCCGGCTTCACTTCGATCGGCACCTGATAGTTCGCTCCGCCTACACGGCGGGCTTTCACTTCAAGCACCGGCATAATGTTCTTGATGGCGGCTTCGAAAACCTCCATCGGATCTTTACCCGTGCGCTCTTGAATCAGCTTGAATGCGTCATACAGCAGAGTTGCCGCTACGCCGCGTTTGCCGTCGATCATAACACGGTTGATCAGTCGGGTAACCAGCTTGCTGTTGTACACCGGATCCGGCAGTACGTCGCGCTTTGTTACAGGTCCTTTGCGTGGCATGAGGATGTCCCCCTTTCCTGGAGTTGCTTAATTATGAAAACCGATTACTTCTTGGCTGCTTTCGGACGCTTCGCGCCGTATTTGGAACGAGCTTGCTTGCGGTTGTTCACGCCTGCCGTATCGAGCGCGCCGCGGACGATATGGTAACGTACGCCCGGAAGGTCCTTGACCCGGCCGCCGCGAATCAGAACGACGCTATGCTCTTGCAGGTTGTGACCGATACCCGGAATGTAAGCCGTAACCTCTACGCGGTTCGTCAAACGAACACGGGCGTATTTCCGCAGAGCGGAGTTCGGTTTCTTCGGAGTCATCGTGCCTACGCGGGTACAGACACCGCGCTTTTGCGGCGAGCTGATGTCGGTCGCTTCGCGTTTCAGGGCGTTGAAGCCTCTTTGGAGCGCCGGCGATTTCGATTTGACGACTTTCGCTTGGCGGCCTTTACGAACGAGCTGGTTGATTGTTGGCATGCTGCCACCTCCTTCCCAAAATTAATACTTTCACTTGCCGTTGTTTCAAGCCCACAGATCCAGGTGGTTCATAAAGAAACAAACGAAAGTTTCTGCCGTCGCCCCATCCGGAGATATTCGGCAAAAACAAGAAGTTCTTTATTGTTCGTCAGGGATTAGTGCGGCCATGGCCGCACCGACGTCGATTCCGCAGGTTTCCCCCAGAAGCTCCATCGTTTCGATCCATGTTATCGTGACGCCCGCTCGATCGCAAAGCTCCACAATTTTGCCCGTAATCCTCGGATCTGCATCTCTGGCGACGAGTACCTGCTTCGCAATGCCTTGCTCAACCGTCTTCGTCGTTTGCTTCGTGCCGATCTTGTAAGGCATGGAACCTCATCCTCTCGAACAAGTCGAACAAGCACAGGGACCAGCCTTGCAGGCACACTACGACATAATAGCATTTCCGCAGGACCGTGTCAAGGCGGATCGCCAAGCGGATCGCAAAGCAAAACGCAAATGTTTCGTAAAAGAAAATCCCTCTATTCATAGAGAGAAAACGCGCCGGAGACTGGACGCTGGCGTCCGCTCCGGCTCCGCTTTTTCCCCTGAAAGTCTCTGTCTCTTTCCGCTATGCGAAGCAGCCGGTTAACACGTCTCCAACGCTTGTTACGATTCGACGGTCACCGTCTCCAGCGCTTCTTCCGTCTCGAGCTCTTCTTCCTGGCCGACGAACCTGATGCTCCGGTAACGGTTCATGCCCGTACCCGCCGGAATGAGCTTGCCGATGATGACATTCTCCTTCAGGCCGAGCAATTGGTCGACCTTTCCTTTGATCGCCGCGTCGGTAAGAACGCGAGTCGTCTCCTGGAAGGAAGCGGCCGACAGGAACGAATCGGTTTCGAGCGACGCTTTGGTGATCCCGAGCAGAACCGGCTTGGCGACCGCCGGCTCTTGCCCGGACAGGATCGCTTCGCGGTTGGCCGCTTCGTATTCGTGAATGTCCACGAATGCGCCGGGCAGCAGCGTCGTGTCGCCGGCATCGACGATCCGGATTTTGCGGAGCATCTGCTTGATCATGACCTCGACGTGCTTGTCGTTGATCTCAACGCCCTGGTTCCGGTAAACGCGCTGCACTTCCTGCAGGATATAGTTCTGAACGCCGCGGATGCCCTTGATGCGCAGCATTTCTTTCGGGTCGATCGAGCCGTCCGTCAGCTCGTCGCCGGCTTCGATGTGCTGCCCCGGCGTTACGCGGATACGCGAGCCGTAAGTAACCGTATAGACCTTCGACTCGGCTTCGCCCTTGACTTCGATCTCGCGGCGGTCCTTGGCGTCGCGGATCTCCTGGATGACGCCGTCCAGCTCGGAAATCGTCGCTTGGCCTTTCGGATTCCGGGCTTCGAAAAGCTCCTGGATCCGCGGAAGACCTTGCGTGATATCGTCGCCGGCAACGCCGCCGGTGTGGAACGTACGCATCGTGAGCTGGGTTCCCGGCTCGCCGATCGACTGAGCGGCGATGATGCCGACCGCTTCGCCGATTTCCACAAACTTGCCCGTCGCCAGATTGCGGCCGTAGCAAATTTTGCAGACGCCGTGGCGCGCACGGCAGCTCAGCACGGAGCGGATTTGCAGCTTCTCGATGCCCGCGTCGATGATCGCGTCCGCCTTGCCCGAATCGATCAGCTCGTTGCGGTTGACGATCGTCTCGCCCGTTTGCGGGTGGCGGATCGTCTCGAAGGAGTAGCGGCCCTCGATCCGGTCGTACAGATCCTCGATAACTTCTTTGCCGTCGTGGATCTTCGTCACGGTGATGCCTTTGTCGGTGCCGCAATCATCCTCGCGGACGATAACGTCCTGCGCCACGTCGACGAGACGGCGGGTCAGATAACCCGAGTCGGCGGTCCGGAGCGCCGTATCGGCAAGACCTTTCCGAGCGCCGTGCGTCGAGATGAAGTATTCCAGGACCGTCAGTCCTTCGCGGAAGTTCGACTTGATCGGAAGCTCGAAAATCCGTCCGGAAGGCGTCGCCATCAGGCCGCGCATCCCGCCCAGCTGCGTGATTTGCGATTTGTTGCCCCGCGCTTTGGAGTCGACCATGAGCATGATGGAGTTGTAGCGGTCCATCGATTTCATGAGCACGTCCGTGATCTTGTCCTTCGTCTGGCCCCAAATTTCGATAACGCGGTCATACCGTTCTTCGTCGGTGATCAAGCCGCGGCGGTACTGGTTCGTCACGACCTTGATTTTCTCTTCGGACTCTTGAAGGATGGCTTTCTTCTCGTCCGGAACGATAACGTCGGATACGGCGATCGTGATGCCTGCTTTGGTCGAATACGTGAAGCCGAGCTGTTTGATTTTGTCCAGAATAACGGACGTGCGCGTCGTGTGGTATTGGCGGAAGCATTCGGCGATGATCATGCCGAGGTATTCCTTGCCCACCGCGCCCGCAACCGGCATCTCGTTCATGTACGCATGAATGTCGGTGCCTTTTTTGGTAATGAAATATTTATCCGGCGTGCCTTTCAGCAGGTTGGCTTTGGTCGCCTCGTTGATGTACGGGAACGTGTCCGGGAATATTTCGTTGAAAATAACCTTGCCGACCGTCGTCACGACCAGCGAGTTCTGCTGCTCCTCCGTGAACGTCTTCTTGTTCAGCACGCGCGCCGGAATGGCGATCCGTGCATGCAAGGAGCACAGACCCCGCTGGTAAGCGGAGATGGCTTCGTTAACCGTTCCGAAAATGGAGCCGCTGCCCTTTGCGTCGTTGTTGTCCATCGTCAGATAGAAGCTGCCGAGAACCATATCCTGCGAAGGCGTTACGACAGGCTTGCCGTCCTTCGGGTTCAAAATGTTGCCCGACGCCAGCATGAGCAGGCGGGCTTCGGCTTGCGCTTCAGCCGAGAGCGGCACGTGCACGGCCATCTGGTCGCCGTCGAAGTCGGCGTTGTACGCCGTACAGACGAGCGGATGAAGCTTGATGGCGCGGCCTTCGACGAGCGTGGGCTCGAACGCCTGGATACCGAGACGGTGAAGCGTAGGGGCACGGTTCAGCAGAACCGGGTGCTCCTTGATGACTTCCTCGAGCACGTCCCATACTTCCGGGCTGACGCGTTCGACTTTGCGCTTCGCGCTCTTGATGTTATGGGCAAGGCCCTTGTTGACCAATTCTTTCATGACGAACGGCTTGAACAGCTCGAGCGCCATTTCCTTCGGCAGACCGCATTGATACATCTTGAGGCTCGGTCCTACGACGATAACGGAACGGCCGGAGTAATCGACACGCTTGCCGAGCAGGTTCTGCCGGAAGCGGCCTTGCTTGCCCTTCAGCATATGGCTGAGCGATTTCAACGGCCGGTTGCCCGGACCCGTTACCGGACGTCCGCGGCGGCCGTTGTCGATCAGCGCATCGACGGCTTCCTGCAGCATCCGCTTCTCGTTCTGTACGATAATGTCCGGCGCGCCCAGATCGAGCAGACGCTTCAGACGGTTGTTCCGGTTGATGACGCGGCGGTACAGGTCGTTCAGGTCCGACGTTGCGAAACGGCCGCCGTCCAGCTGCACCATCGGGCGAAGCTCCGGCGGAATGACCGGCAGCACGTCGAGTATCATCCACTCCGGCTCGTTGCCGGAGTTGCGGAACGCTTCGATCACCTCGAGACGCTTGATCGCGCGGTTGCGCCGTTGTCCTTGCGCCGTGCGCAGCTCTTCCTTCAGCTGGTCAAGCTCTTTCTCCACGTCGATGTCCTGAAGCAGCTTTTTGACCGCTTCGGCTCCCATGCCGGCCTGGAAGCCGTAGCCGTACTTCTCGCGGTAGCTGCGGTATTCCTTCTCGGACAGCAGCTGCTTTTTCTCAAGCGGCGTATCGCCGGGGTCGGTTACGACATAGGATGCAAAGTAGATGATCTCTTCAAGCGAACGCGGCGACATATCCAGCGCCAATCCCATCCGGCTCGGGATCCCTTTGAAATACCAAATGTGCGAAACCGGAGCCGCCAGCTCGATGTGGCCCATCCGTTCGCGGCGAACCTTCGCGCGCGTCACTTCGACGCCGCAGCGGTCGCAGACGACGCCTTTGTAGCGGACGCGCTTGTACTTGCCGCAATGGCACTCCCAGTCCTTCTGCGGCCCGAAAATTTTCTCGCAGAACAAGCCTTCCTTCTCGGGCTTGAGCGTCCGGTAGTTGATCGTCTCCGGCTTCTTCACTTCGCCGCGCGACCACGACCGGATTTTATCCGGTGAGGCCAAACCGATCTTCATGTACTCGAAGTTGTTTACATCCAACAAGGAGCAACCCTCCTTAAGTCTCTGTCAATGCAAGGCGTAGTGAATGGACGAGCCGAAGGAGCCGCGCAGCGCGGTCTCCTTCGGCATCCCCCTATATCCGTATCGCGCGCGGCGGGAACAATTACTCGACTCCCACTTCGGCGCCTTCCAGATTCAGGTTGAGCTTGTCGCTCGAACCGTCGTCCTCATCGTCCATTTCCTTCATTTCGATCTCTTCTTCGTCGGCGGTCAGGATCTTGACGTCCATACCCAAGCTCTGAAGCTCTTTGATCAATACCTTGAACGATTCGGGAACGCCCGGTTCAGGCACGTTCTCGCCTTTGACGATCGATTCGTACGTTTTCACCCGTCCGACGACGTCGTCGGATTTCACGGTCAGAATCTCCTGGAGCGTGTAGGCGGCGCCGTAAGCTTCAAGCGCCCAAACCTCCATCTCCCCGAAACGCTGTCCGCCGAACTGCGCTTTACCGCCGAGCGGCTGCTGCGTAACGAGCGAGTAGGGTCCAGTGGAGCGGGCATGAATCTTGTCGTCGACCATGTGCGCCAGCTTGATCATATACATGACGCCGACCGTTACTTCGCGCTCGAAAGACTCGCCGGTACGACCGTCGTACAGTACGGTCTTGCCGTTGCGCTGCATGCCGGCCTCTTCCATCGCATTGAATACGTCATCCTCCCGCGCGCCGTCGAATACCGGCGTAGCCGCATGGATGCCGAGACGCTTGCACGCCATGCCGAGGTGGACTTCAAGCACCTGGCCGATGTTCATCCGGGAAGGAACGCCGAGCGGGTTCAGCACGACTTCAACAGGCGTGCCGTCCGGAAGGAACGGCATATCCTCCTCGGGCATGATGCGGGCGATAACGCCCTTGTTGCCGTGGCGTCCAGCCATCTTGTCGCCTTCGGAAATTTTCCGCTTCTGGGCGATGTACACGCGAACCAATTGGTTCACGCCTGGCGGCAGCTCATCGCCGTTCTCGCGCGTGAACACCTTCACGTCGACGACGATGCCGTCCGTGCCGTGCGGAACACGAAGCGAGGTGTCGCGGACTTCACGCGCCTTCTCGCCGAAAATCGCGTGCAGCAGCCGCTCTTCCGCCGTAAGCTCGGTTACGCCCTTCGGCGTCACTTTGCCGACGAGGATATCTCCGGCGCCGATTTCCGCGCCGACGCGGATAATGCCGCGCTCGTCGAGATTTTTGAGCGCTTCTTCGCCGACGTTCGGGATGTCGCGCGTGATTTCTTCCGGTCCGAGCTTCGTATCGCGCGCTTCGGACTCGTATTCTTCGATATGAATCGAGGTGTACACATCTTCCTTAACGAGCTTTTCGCTCAGCAGGATGGCGTCCTCGTAGTTGTAGCCTTCCCACGTCATGAACGCAACGACGACGTTGCGTCCGAGCGCCAGCTCGCCCCTCTCGGTCGAAGGACCGTCGGCAAGAATGGTGCCCTTCGTGACAAATTCGTTCTTGCGCACGATCGGACGCTGGTTGATGCACGTGCCCTGGTTCGAACGCATGAACTTGTGAAGCTTATGCTTGATCAGGTCGCCCGTCACCTGCTTGCCGTCGATCGTCTCGACGCGGCGCAGCCAAATCTCGTTGGCGGTGACGCGCTCGATGATTCCGTCATGCTTCGCAACGATACATACGCCGGAATCCTTGGCCGCTTTGTGCTCCATGCCGGTGCCGACAAGCGGCGATTTCGGAATGAGGAGCGGTACGGCCTGCCGCTGCATGTTCGAACCCATAAGCGCGCGGTTGGAGTCGTCGTTCTCAAGGAACGGGATGAGCGCCGTGGCCACGGATACGACCTGCTTCGGCGAAACGTCCATATAGTCGACGCGGTCCCTGGGCATCGTCAGGATGTTGTCGGCCTGTTTGTTGTAGCGGGAAATGATCATCTCGTCCGCGAATTTGCCTTCCTCGGTAAGGACGGCGTTCGCTTGGGCGATGATGTAATTGTCTTCCTCATCGGCCGTCATATAATCGATCTGCTCGGTCACGACACCCGACTTCGGATCAATCCAGCGGTATGGCGCTTCAATGAAGCCATATTCGTTGATCCGGGCAAATGTGGACAGCGAGTTGATCAAACCGATGTTCGGACCTTCCGGCGTCTCGATCGGACACATCCGTCCGTAGTGGGACGGATGGACGTCCCGAACCTCGAAGCCCGCGCGCTCGCGCGTCAAACCGCCGGGTCCGAGAGCGGACAGACGGCGCTTGTGCGTCAATTCGGCCAGCGGGTTCGTCTGGTCCATGAACTGCGACAGCTGCGAGCTGCCAAAGAACTCCTTGATCGAGGCGATAACCGGACGTATATTGATAAGCGCCTGCGGCGTAATGGCGTTGGCGTCCTGGATCGACATCCGTTCGCGGACAACGCGTTCCATGCGCGACAAGCCGATCCGGAACTGGTTCTGAAGCAGCTCGCCGACCGAACGCAGACGGCGGTTGCCGAGGTGGTCGATGTCGTCGGTGCTTCCTACGCCTTGCAGCAGGTTAAGAAAATAATTGATGGAAGCGATAATGTCGGCGGGCGTAATGTGCTTCACCGACTTATCGATCACGCCGTTGGCGATCAGCTTGATCACCTTGCCGTCTTCATTGGGCGCGAATACGTTGATCGTTTGCAGAGGTATACTATCGGCATCCAGCACGCCGTTCGCAACGTGGTACGTCTTGAACGCCACGTTCTTCTCGAGGTGAGGCATGATCTCGTCCAGCAGACGGCGGTCGACCATCTGCCCGGCTTCCGCGATAATCTCGCCCGTGCTCGGATCGACGAGCGTTTCGGCCAAACGCTGGTTGAACAAGCGGTTCTTGATATGCAGCTTCTTGTTGATTTTATAGCGGCCCACGTTCGCCAGATCGTAGCGCTTCGGGTCGAAAAAACGGGCGACGAGCAAGCTCTTCGCGTTATCGAGCGTCGGCGGCTCGCCCGGACGGAGCCGCTCGTAAATTTCAATGAGCGCCTTCTCCGTGGAGTCGGTGTTGTCTTTGTCCAGCGTGTTGCGGATATACTCGTCATGTCCGAGCAGATCCATAATCTCCGCATCCGTGCCGAATCCGAGCGCGCGAAGAAGCACCGTCACCGGAATTTTCCGGGTGCGGTCGATGCGCACATAAACGATGTCCTTGGCGTCGGTTTCCAGCTCCAGCCATGCGCCGCGGTTGGGAATGACCGTCGCGGTGTATGTTTTCTTGCCGTTCTTGTCGACTTTCGTGCTGAAGTAAACGCTGGGGGATCGAACCAATTGGCTGACGATTACCCGTTCAGCGCCGTTGATAATGAACGTTCCCGTGTCGGTCATCAGCGGGAAGTCGCCCATGAACACTTCCTGTTCCTTTACTTCACCGGTCTCCTTGTTGATCAACCGCACTTTCACGCGCAGCGGAGCGGCATACGTGACGTCGCGCTCTTTGGACTCGTCGACCGAATACTTCGGTTCGCCGAGACTGTAATCGATAAATTCGAGCGACAGATTGCCCGTAAAATCCGAGATCGGAGAAATGTCCTGAAACAGTTCAAGAAGATCCCGTTCCAGAAACTTTTCGTACGATTTCTGTTGGATTTCGATCAGATTCGGTACTTCGAGCACCTCGTTGATCCGGGCGTAGCTTCTACGCGTGCGTCGGCCATACTGAACAAGTTGTCCTGCCAACTTAACCTCACCCCTCATGTCTGACTCACAGCTTTTCGAATGCTCCAACGAGAAAATTTCTATATGAAGCGATCGAAGATGAGCGGCCGCGTTTAGCGGCGGTTTATCGCGAAAAGGAAAGTTTTCTTCCACCTTTGTGCTTTAGTGAAGGCAAACTTTCCTTTATCGTGAGAAAAACTTCCCTCGAAGTCATTCGGTGACGATCGACCTCCAGGATTGCGGAGAAATCTACTTCGGTAGCAGGGAAGGCTTTATCGCCAATCGAGAAAGCATTAGGCTTTTTGCCAACGCAAAAACGTGCTTTCTGATAGGGTTAAGAAGAGCCCTTATCGAACGGATTCGAAAAAGAGCGTGTTTCCCGGGCCGGCACCGTCTTTGCTGGACAGCGCGGCTCGAAGCCGTTAAACTCCAGATATCATGTAAGTTTCGCCCAAAAGCTAAATATTATACGTCAATCGACAATTTCTTATACGTTTCCGGCTCGAAAATTGTTCTTGACATTTTAGCAAACTAAAGAGTTTGTGGGCTATTTTAATACTGACATTTTACAATGATACCACAACGAGAAAATCAAGTCAACAAATCTTTACTGATTTGTCTGACTTTCTTTTACCGCCCTTAAGATGCGATAACCTTTATCTTTTCCCAGCTCCCGGACGTTGCCGAAAACCTCTTCCAGCTTCGCGGCGGCGGACGGCGCGCCTTGTTTTTTCTGAATCACGACCCACATGGAGCCGCCGGGTTTGAGCAGCGCGTACCCTTCCTCGAAAATGCGGTGCACCACCGGTTTACCGGCACGGATCGGCGGGTTCGTCAGGATTGCATCGAATCCCCGGCCTTCCAACGCCTCAAACAAATCGCTTTGCAGCACGGTGACCCGCTCGCTCAATCCGTTCAGTGCTGCGTTGTCCCGCGCTAGCTGTACGGCCCGCTCGTTAATGTCGATCATCGTCACATGCCCGCTCGGCACAACCGCGGCAGCCGCAAGCCCGATGGGTCCGTAGCCGCAGCCGACGTCCAGCACGCTCGCGTCCTCCGGCAGCTCCATCGTCTCGATCAACACCCGGCTTCCGTAATCGACGCCGGTTTTGGAGAACACGCCGGAATCCGTCGTAAAACGGAGTGTCCTGCCGCGCAGCACCGCTTCGTGAATTTTTTTGTCGCTGCCGGCAATCGGCGTCCGGCTATAGTAATGATCCGTCATGATTGCACCCCCTCCAATCATCTTTCCCCGGTCACAGACTAAAACAAACCCCTTGAAGACAATGTCTTCAAGGGGTTTGCGGCTATGAAACGAAGCTTACTTCACTTCTACGGAAGCGCCTGCTTCTTCGAGTTTCGCTTTGAGGGCGTCCGCTTCTTCTTTGCCGATCTTCTCTTTCAACGCTTTCGGTGCGTTGTCGACCAGGTCTTTCGCTTCTTTCAGGCCGAGACCCGTAATTTCGCGAACGACTTTGATAACGTTGATTTTGGACGCGCCTGCGCTCGTCAGGATGACGTCGAATTCGGATTGCTCTTCCACTTCGGCAGCTCCGGCGCCGCCGGCCACCATTGCTACAGGAGCTGCAGCCGTTACGCCGAATTCTTCCTCGATTGCTTTTACCAGATCGTTCAGTTCAAGAACGTTCATGCCTTTGATGGCTTCCAAGATTTGCTCTTTAGACATGGTGATACCTCCATATGGATATTAGTTTTTTGTTGTGCCCTTATTGGGCGGTGCTGAAACGACAATTATGCCTGCTGCTCTTTCTGTTCACCGACTGCTTTAACCGCAAGCGCGAAGTTGCGCATTGGGGCCTGCAGGACGCTGAGCAACATGGAGAGCAAACCTTCGCGGGACGGAAGATCCGCCAACGCTTTGATTTGTTCGAAACCGACGACCTGTCCTTCGACAACGCCGCCTTTAATTTTCAGGGCGTCGTTCTTTTTTGCGAAATCGTTCAGGATTTTCGCGGGAGCAACGGCGTCCTCTTTGCTGAATGCAATTGCGGTCGGACCGCTAAGCACTTCATCCAGCTGCGATAATTCCGCGCTGGCCGTAGCACGGCGCACCAAGGAGTTTTTCAACACCTGGAACTCGATGCCGGCAGCACGGAGCTGCTTGCGCAGTTCGGTTACTTGCGCAACGTTCAGGCCGCGATAGTCGGCTACGACCGTAGACGAGCTCTCGCGAAGCTTCGTTGCAATTTCCGTAACGGACTGCTGTTTCTCTTGAATGATCTTGGCGTTTGCCATACTGTACACCTCCCGTTTGGGTAATCTTGCACGCCGTTCAATCGACGGTATCCTTGACCTTGATGCATGAGAAAGGCCTTCGCATAGACTGCGAAGGCCATGATCGCAATGCCGCCTCGCCGGAAGGTTCGGGCGCGACGTTCGCGTGTATCATAACACCTCGGTAGGAAATTAAGCCTTGCCGGCACCTACTGTCTACGGTATGCGTATTCGAATGTTGGGCTGCGTTTCTCTTAACGGAACACAGCGGCGTTAACCGTTGCGCCGGGTCCCATCGTCGAGGAAACCGCGATGTTCTTCAGGTAAACCCCTTTGGCTGCGGCCGGCTTCGCCCGAACGAGCGCGTCGATGAGAGCCTTAAGGTTCTCATTCAGCTTCTCGGAGTCGAACGATACTTTGCCGATCGGCGCATGGATTTGACCTGCCCGGTCGAGACGGTACTCGATTTTACCCGCCTTGATCTCTTGCACGGCTTTCGTCACGTCGAACGTAACGGTGCCGGCTTTCGGGTTAGGCATCAAGCCTTTGCCGCCGAGAATACGGCCGAGCTTACCGACTTCCGCCATCATGTCCGGCGTAGCCACGCAAACGTCGAACTCGAACCAGCCTTGTTGGATTTTGTTGATGACATCCGCATCGCCGACATAATCCGCTCCGGCTGCTTCCGCTTCCTTCGCCTTGTCGCCTTTGGCGAATACGAGGACGCGCTTCGTCTTGCCGGTACCGTGCGGCAGTACAACCACACCGCGCACCGCCTGGTCTTGCTTCTTCGGGTCTACACCCAGGCGAACGGCAACCTCGACGGACTCGTCGAACTTGGCCGCAGCCGCTTTCTTCACGAGCTCGATCGCCTGGAGCGGCTCGTAAACCGCATCGCGGTCGATGACCTTGACGGCTTCCTGATATTTCTTGCCGCGTTTTGCCATGTTTATTCTCCTCCTTTGTGGTGTTAGCGGAAAATCCCCTTGCGGATGATCCTCCCACGCGCGGAACGCTGTCCGCTTGCCGGATCGGCTCCGGCGCGGCGCCGCTTGAGCGGCGTCGATCAGTCTACGATCGTTACGCCCATCGAACGGGCGGTGCCTTCGACCATGCGCATTGCAGCCTCAACGGTTGCAGCGTTCAGGTCAACCATCTTCTGCTCCGCGATTTCGCGAACCTTGTCGCGCTTCACGGTAGCGACTTTCTTCTTGTTCGGTTCACCGGACCCTTTCTCGATACCGGCCGCGACGCGGAGCAATACTGCCGCCGGCGGCGTCTTGGTTTCGAACGTAAAGGAACGGTCCTCGAATACGGAAATGACAACCGGAATGATCAGACCTGCCTGATCGGCCGTGCGCGCGTTGAATTCTTTACAGAACGCCATAATGTTGACGCCGGCTTGACCGAGTGCGGGACCGATCGGCGGAGCCGGGTTGGCTTTGCCTGCCGGTACTTGAAGCTTGACCATCTTGATGACTTTCTTTGCCATGTGCACACCTCCTTGCCCTAGTTTCGATTCGCGTCCTCGCGAACCGGAAACGACATCGAGCCCTCCGCCTCACGAGCGGCGCGCCTTGCGGACGGCCGACGCGGCTTGCGGAAAACCGGACGTCATATCTTCTCCACTTGCGCGTAATCCAGCTCAACCGGGGTTTCCCTGCCGAACATGTTGACATGAACCTTGAGCTTGCTCTTGTCGAACAAAACCTCTTCCACGGTGCCGACAAAGTTGGCGAAAGGCCCGACTTTGACGCGAACGGTTTCCTTGAGATCGAACTCTATCTTCGGCTTGGGCTCTTCCATGCCCATATGCTTCAGAATCTGTTCGACTTCCTCCGGCAGCAAAGCCGTCGGTTTCGATCCGGAGCCTGTCGAGCCCACAAAGCCCGTCACGCCCGGCGTGTTGCGCACGACGTACCAGGAATCGTCGGTCTGAATCATTTCCACCAGGACGTAGCCGGGGTAAACTTTGCGCATGACGGTCTTTTTCTTCCCGTCCTTGTTTACCACTTCTTCCTCCATCGGGACGAGCACGCGGAAAATCTTGTCCTCCATGCCCATCGATTCGACGCGCTTCTCCAGGTTCGCCTTTACTTTGTTCTCATACCCCGAATAGGTATGGACAACGTACCATCTTTTTTCCATAACAGCCACCTTTGGACCCTTCTTAAACGATCAGTTCGATCAACGATGAGATCCCGATGTCAAGAAGCCAGAAGTAAATCGTCACAAGCGCGATCGTCACGAGTACGACAATCGTATAGCTTGTCAATTCCTTACGGCTTGGCCAGCGGACTTTCTTCAACTCCGCCCAGCTGTCGGCAAAGAAGGCGAACGACGACCCGAAGCCCTGCTTCATTCTAGCCAAAAATGTCACGTCTACACCTCCAGTTATCTCGTCTCGCGATGAGGAGTATGCTCGTTGCAAAACTTGCAAAACTTCTTCATCTCGATGCGGTCGGGGTGATTCCGTTTGTTCTTGTTGGTCGTGTAGTTGCGCTGCTTGCAATTCGTGCACGCCAGAGTGATGATAACCCGCATTGAAAATCCACCTCCCGAACTATAAAGCCGATTAAGTCTTTATATCGAACCGTACAACGGTCCCTCACCCGGGCGCAACGGCTTTGACCGTCCAACGTACGGCCAGGCCGTATCGCGGAAACATGTGTTCAAAAAAAATAACCGCTCGCATTTACAGGGCTACCTAAAACACTTTATCACAACGCTATATGCGTGTCAACGAAAATAAACCGCTCCGCCGCTCGGAAAGATCGGGCCGCGACGCGGTTCCGGCCGCCCCTTGACATGGGATTCAACGTCCATTATCACCCGGTTTGCCGGTCTGTAACCCTTTCAAGGCGAAAAAACTGCATATCCACACAATTAATAGTCTACTGCGGAGTGAAACAAACCGCTTTACCGCTTCTCCTGCACCGATACACAGAGACACAATAAAAAAAACCCCTTGCGTCGGCAAAGAGTTCGGTTGGTATTCGCAATCGATAGTAAAATAAAAATTCCGCCCGTATAGCCGCTTATCCGCCGACGTTCCGTATTTCCAGATAGCGTTCAAGCTTGCGCTTCACCCGCTGCAACGCGTTGTCGATCGACTTGACGTGACGGTCCAGATCGACCGCGATCTCCTGGTAGGAGCGGCCGTCCAAATACAGCATCAGCACCTTGCGTTCCAGGTCGCTTAAAATCTCGGACATCTTGTCTTCAAGACCGATAAACTCTTCCTGGTTGATGATCAGTTCCTCCGGATCGGAAACGCGCGAGCCGCAGATCACGTCCAGCAGCGTCCTGTCGGAGTCTTCATCGTAAATGGGCTTGTCCAAAGAAACGTAGGAATTAAGAGGAATGTGCTTCTGGCGGGTGGCGGTCTTGATCGCGGTGATGATCTGCCGCGTGATGCACAGCTCCGCGAACGCCTTGAACGAGGCCAGCTTGTCTCCCTTGAAATCGCGGATCGACTTATACAGACCGATCATGCCTTCCTGGACGATATCCTCGCGGTCCGCGCCGATCAAAAAATAGGAACGCGCCTTGGCGCGTACGAAATTCTTATATTTGTTGATCAAATACTCCAGCGCTTCCCCGTCGCCATCGCGCACCGCTTCCACAACGTCTTCGTCCGTTCGGCAGTCATATTCGTGCATTCTCGGTTCTTTGAGGTCGATGCTCACGAACTATCCCTCCGGCCTGCAAGGCGTACTCTATTCAACTCTATGAAACATAGAGCTAGTATACATTATGTAACCTGACACCGTCAATAACGCCTTTGTCCGGGAACCCCCCGGCGGTTTTCATTCGCGGTTTCCCCGGCGCAGCCTTTCCAGCTTCGTTCTGACGTCCAGGCTCAGCACCCCGTCCAGCGGGTTTCGCTTGCCGGGCGGCCGGACCGCCGCCGAACGCTCGATCGCTTTGCGGTTCTGCTCGATGTCGATCAGCAGCTCGCGGGCCGACAGCCTGAGCGCCCCTTTGCCGAAGGCCACATGCTGCTCGACGAGGTCGGAGGTCGCAACGTAGATGTTGCGCCCCCGCTTCGCCAATTCGGCGACGAGCCTTTCGATGCATTCGTCGGCCGTTTCTTTTTCCTTGGTGTAGATGACCGTAAGCTTGTACTGGCGATACGTGGCTCCGAGCCCAGGCACCCGGTGGGCATCGAACACGACATATACCTTAAGCCCCGAGTACCCTTGGTAATCGGCCAGCTTGTCCAGCAGCCGGTCTCTCGCTTCCTCGAAATCCACGTCCTTGAGCCTCTCCAGCTCGGGCCAAGCGCCGATCATATTATAGCCGTCAACGAGCAGCACATCGCCCGGTCCCCCGGCCATATCAGCCCTTGCGCCGCGCGCCGGCGCCGCCTTCGCCGGCCGCCGCCGAACGCGAGGCGTTCAGCCGCTGGCGGACAACCTCGTACATGAGAACGCCGGCCGCGACCGAGGCGTTCAGCGAATTCAGGCGGCCCGCCATCGGCAGCCTGACGAGAAAATCGCATTTCTCGCGGATGAGCCTGCCGATCCCTTTGCCCTCGTTGCCGATCACGACGGCGAGCGGCATGTTGAAATTCGCGCGGTATACCTCGTCGGCGTCATTCACATCGGTGCCCGCGATCCAGATGCCGCGTTCCTTCAGCCGGTCGATCGTCTGGGCCAAATTCGTCACCCGCGCGACCGGCACGTATTCGACCGCGCCGGCCGACGTCTTGGAGACGGCAGCCGTCAAGCCGGCGGAGCGGCGCTTCGGAATAATGACGCCGTGCACGCCGGTGCATTCCGCGGTCCGCAGGATGGAGCCGAGATTGTGCGGGTCTTCGATTTCATCGAGCAGCAGCAGAAAAGGCTCCTCGCCCTTCGCTTCGGCCGCGGCGATCAGCTCGTCGACCTCGAAATACCGGTAGGCGGCTGCCTGCGCGACGACGCCTTGATGGGGAACGCCTTGCGCGAGCTGGTCCAGCTTGCGCTTGTCCGCCGACTGGACGATGATGCCGAGGCGTTTCGCCTCGGCATAGATCGGCTGCGTCAAGCCGCGCTGCGCCCCTTCGGCGATCCATATCTTGTTGATTTGCCTGCCCGCCCGCAGCGCCTCCATGACGGGATGCTTGCCGGCGATCCATTCCGCTTGCCCTTCCTCGCCGTTCCGTTCATCACGGTCAGTCAATGCCCTCATCCTCCTTGCGTTCCGGTAAAGCCGGCCGGTCTGCGCCCTGCCCGAAGGCGACTCCGAGAAGCACGTTCAACCGGTCCAATCTTCCCGTGTAATATAAATAGCCGACCAGGCATTCCAGCGCCGTCGCCTGCCGGTAATCCCGATGATCCGCGTTTTTCGGCGGCGCGCCGGACTTGGCGTTGCGTCCCCGGCGCACGATGTCGCTCTCCTCTTCGGACAGCAGCGGCATCCACCGCTCCAGCAGTTCTCTCTGCGCCCGCGCCGACACGAAACGGGTCGCGCTGCGGTGAAGGTGATCGGACTTATGGTTCGGCAGAGAAACCAGATACTGCCGCACGAACAGCTCGAACACGGCGTCTCCGACATAAGCCAATATGACCGGATTGATCAAGTTCGGCGGCTTGGCGGGCGGGTGAAGGTAGAACGTCCCCGTCGTCCCCATCGTTCCCGTCATTTGCGCCGCCACCGGATGCCCTGCGGCGTATCCTCAAGCAGGATGCCCTGTGAGGCCAGCAGATCGCGGAGCTCGTCGGCCCTGGCCCAATTTTTCGCCTTGCGCGCTTCATTCCGCTCCTCAATAAGACGATCGATCTGTTCATCCCGAAGCCCTTGTTCCGCGCCGCCGCCGGGCAAGAAGCCAAGCACGCCGTCGAAGTACGCGATGAGGCCAATGAACGTCCGCAGCGCCGCTCCTTCCGCGATTTCCCGCTTCAAGTAATGATTCGCTTCGCTTACCAGATCGAACATGGCCGTCACCGCGTCCGGCGTGTTGAAGTCGTCGCTCATCTTCGCATGGAACCGTTCGCGGATCTCCGTCAACCGCGCGTCGAGCTCGGCGTCGCCTGTCCGCAGCTCGCCTGCCGGAGAGAACGCCGCAACGCCATCCCCTTTGTCGGCGAGCGACCCCAACGCCTTCAGCCGGTGCTCGAGGTTGAGCGCGCAATTCGCGATCCGTTCGACGCTGTTCTCCGCCTGTGCGATCGTCTCCTCGCTGAAGTTAAGCGGACTGCGGTAATGCGTCGAGAGCATGAAGTAGCGCACCGCGGCCGGCTTCGTCCTTTTCAACAGCTCCTGGACGGTAATGCCGTTGCCGAGCGACTTCGACATTTTCTCATTGTTGATATGAATATATCCGTTGTGCAGCCAATAGCGCGCGAGCGGCTTGCCGGTCAGCGACTCCGATTGCGCCACCTCGCACTCATGGTGCGGGAACTGCAGGTCGTGCCCGCCTCCGTGGATATCCAGCGTGTCGCCCAAATATTTGCGGGCCATCGCCGAGCATTCGATATGCCACCCCGGCCGGCCGGGGCCCCACGGGCTGTCCCAGAAAATCTCGCCGGGCTTCGCGCTTTTCCAAAGCACGAAATCCTGCGGATTTTCCTTTTTCTCGCCGACCTCAATCCGGATGCCGAACTGCAGCTCCTCTAGATTCTGGTGCGAAAGCTTGCCGTACTCCTCGAACCGGCTTGTGCGGAAGTACACGTCCCCGCCGCTCTCATAAGCGAAGTGCTTCGCGATCAGCCCTTCGATAAACGAGATGATGTCGCCGATATGATCCGTTACGCGCGGATTCAGCGTCGCCTTGCGCACACCGAGCGCCTCGATATCGTCATTAAAAGCGGCGATGAAGCGGTCGGCCACTTCCGGCACGGTCGTCCCAAGCTGCTCGGCCTTGCGGATCAGCTTGTCGTCGACATCCGTAAAGTTGACGATATACGTCACTTCATAGCCGGCCGTCTCCAGATAACGGCGCACGACGTCGAAGAAGATCACCGGCCGGGCGTTTCCGATGTGGATATAATCGTAGACGGTCGGTCCGCAGACATACATTTTCACTTTGCCCGCCTCAAGAGGTTCGAACGCCTCCTTAGCGCGCGTTAGGGTATTATACATGCGTATCATGATTCCGCCTCGCCTCCGTCGCCTATGCTGTTCTTCTTCTGTCTTGCAAGCTCCGCCTTCAATTCGTGGATTTCCTTGTACATCGACCGGAACATCTCGAGTACCGGGTCGGGCAGCTGCGTGTGGTCCAGCCTGTGCCTGTCTCCGCTGACGCGCTCGCCGTTGGTCTTGACGATTTTGCCCGGGATGCCGACAACCGTGCTGTTCGGCGGAACCTCGCGCACAACGACCGAATTGGCGCCGATATTCGAATTATCCCCGACTTTGAACGATCCCAACACTTTCGCGCCCGAACCGATGACGACGTTGTTGCCGATGGTCGGATGGCGCTTTCCCTTTTCCTTACCCGTGCCGCCCAGCGTGACACCCTGATAAATGACGACATCATCGCCGATTTCGCACGTTTCCCCGATGACGACCCCCATGCCGTGATCGATGAAAAGCCGGTCGCCGATCGTCGCGCCGGGATGAATCTCAATACCCGTCATGAAACGGCTCGCCTGCGAAATGATGCGCGCCAGCGTAAAAAACCGCCGTTTGTACAGCATATGCGCGATGCGATGGGCCCATATGGCGTGCAGGCCGGAATAAGTGAACACAACCTCGAACCTGCTCCGCGCCGCCGGGTCATTCTCGAAAACAGCCTGTATATCGGAGCGTATGTGACGAAACATCGGCAACCCCCTCTCTCTCTCTCAGCCCAAAAAATAAAGCCTCTGCAGCCGAAGCTGCAGAGGCGTGTATACCGCGGTCCCACTCTGCCCGGAAGACGGAAACCGCCTTCCCACTCTTGCGTTGATAACGGGCACGACCCGTTGCCGCCTACACCTTGCGACGGCCGCGGCGCCTGAGCAAGCTAACAGGCGCGTCCGGCGGTCGGGCCGGTTCGGGGCAAGGCTCCCAGGCGCATGTTCGGTTTCCGGGACCCGGACGACTTCCACCCTGGCCGAGAGCGCCGCCAACTTCAAGCGCCTCCGCATGCCGGTCGTCCTCTCTGCAGAATCCTGCGGGAAACGTACTTTTCCTGTTCCAAGCCTTTGCACATGTAACAGACGAATCTGGTTTATTGACAGTATACAACTTAGGGCCGCCGCCTGACAACCATAAGCGCCGGAAACCGTGCTCCCTGCGCGCAAGCGGAGGCAGGCTCGGAGCAGTACGGGCCGCTGTTTACAGCCGCGCCTCCACCCGCTCGGCCACCTTCCGCTTGCCCAGCAGCGCGATCGTCCGGTTCAAATCCGGCCCGTGCGTCTGTCCGGTCACCGCCGCGCGGATCGGCATGAACAGCTGCTTGCCCTTGAAGCCGGTTTGCTGCTGCACGCCTTTGACGATTGCCTTTACCGCTTCGTCGGTGAACGCGTCTTCCGGGCAGCCGTCCGCCGCGGCCAGGAAAGCGCGCAGCACCGCCGGCACCTGCTCCTCGGCCAGCACGGCGGCCGCCTCCTCCTCGTCCTCGACCGAGTCGCGGAAAAACAGCTCGGTCAGCGGCACGATGTCCGCCGCGAACCGCAGCTTGTCCTGATACAGCGCGACCAGCTCGGTCACCCATGCATGGCGGGCCGCATCCAGCTCGTCCGGCACGCGCCCCGCCCGCCTCAGGTGCGGAAGGCACAGACCCACCACGCGCTGCACGTCGGCTTTTTTCATATATTCATTGTTCATCCAGGCCAGCTTCTGCGTGTCGAACACCGCCGGACTTTTGCTCAGGCGAGCCGCATCGAACACGCCGATCAGCTCCTCGCGGGTGAAGATCTCCTGCTCGCCCTCCGGCGACCAGCCGAGCAGGGCGATGAAGTTGAACATCGCTTCCGGCAAATAACCGAGCGCGTCGTACTGCTCGATGAACTGGATGATCGATTCGTCCCGCTTGCTCAGCTTCTTCCGGTTCTCGTTGACGATCAGCGTCATATGGCCGAACGCCGGCGGCTCCCAGCCGTGCGCCTCGTACACCATCAGCTGGCGGGGCGTGTTGGAGATATGGTCCTCGCCGCGCAGCACATGGCTGATTCTCATCAGGTGGTCGTCCAGCGCGACGGCGTAGTTGTACGTCGGGATGCCGTCCTTCTTCACAATGACGAAGTCGCCGATGCCGTCCGACTCAAAGCTGATCGTCCCCTTGACCATGTCGTCGAACGTATAGGTTTTTCCCTCCGGCACGCGGAAGCGCACGCTCGGCACCCGGCCCTCCGCCTCAAAAGCCTGCTGCTCCTCGGCCGTCAGATGACGGCAGCGGCCCGAATAGCGCGGCATTTCGCCCCGGGCGGACTGCTCTTCCCGCTCTCGCTCCAGTTCCTCCTCCGTGCAATAGCAGCGGTAAGCCAGTCCCTTGTCCAGCAGCTCCCGCCAATGCCCGCGGTAAATGTCGAGACGCTCGGTCTGCCGGTAAGGGCCGCAGCCGCCGCCGATATCCACGCTTTCGTCCCAGTCGATGCCGAGCCACTTCAAATAGGTCAACTGGCTCTCCTCGCCGCCCGCGATATTGCGCTTCAGGTCCGTATCCTCGATCCGGATAATGAAGGCGCCGCCCTGACTGCGCGCGTATAAATAATTGAACAAGGCCGTTCTCGCATTGCCGATATGCAAATGTCCCGTCGGCGATGGCGCATAGCGGACACGCACGTCGTTCGTCGTCATGAATCGCAACCTCCCGTCAATTGTAAAGCCTATCGTTCATCCCGCACCAGACAGACCACCGACTGCGCCGCGATCCCTTCGCCCCGGCCGGGAAAACCGAGCCGCTCGGTCGTCGTCGCCTTCACGTTCACCCGGTCGGGCTCCGCCTCGAGCACACGCGCGATAATCGCGGCCATCTGCGGAATGTAGGGCGCCATTTTCGGCTGCTGGGCAATGATCGTCGAGTCGACGTTCCCCAGCCTGTAGCCCCGTTCCTTAGCCAAAGCCCAGACATGCCCGAGCAGCTGCACGCTGTCCGCGTCCTTGAAGGCGGGGTCCGTGTCCGGAAAATGTTTCCCGATGTCGCCGAGCGCCAGCGCGCCCAGCACGGCGTCCGCCACGGCGTGCAGCAGCACATCCGCGTCGGAGTGGCCCAGCAGCCCTTTCCCGTAGGGGATCGTCACGCCGCCGATCACGCACGGCCGCCCTTCCTTCAACTGATGCACGTCAAACCCTTGTCCGATTCGGATCATGTCGTCCCGTTCTCCCTTTCTCACAGAGCCCCGCCGGACGTCCCGCCGCCGCGGCCGGCAAGCAGAAACGCCGCGTAAGGCAAGTCGTCCGGCGTCGTTATTTTGATATTGGTATAATCGCCCGCCGCTACCGCCACCGGATGGCCGTACCGCTCCACGACCATCGCGTCGTCGGTGCCGACGAAGCCTTCCCGCTCCGCGCGGCTGTGGCATTGCTCGAGCAGGTCGCGGCGAAACGCCTGCGGCGTCTGAATCGCCCACAGGCTGCGCCGGTCGGGGGTCGACTCAATGATGCCCGCCGCGTCGACCTTCTTGATCGTATCCTTGACCGGCACCGCCAGTACGGCCGCCCCATGGCGGTATGCGGCCTCCATGCAGCGCCGCACCGATTCCGGCGTAACCAGCGGCCGCACACCGTCATGCACCATCACCCACGGGGTGCGCGCCGCCGCCAGTCCGAGCCTGACCGAGTGCTGTCGCTCGCCGCCGCCGGGGACGACCGCCGCCACTTTCCGCAGCCCATGCTCGGCGGCGAGGCGGCGGCAGCGTTCCACATCCCCGGCTTCCGTCACCAGCACGATGTCGCGAATCTCGCTCATGCCGTCAAACACGGCAAGCGTATGCGCCAGGATCGGCTTGTTCAGCAGCGGCAAGTACTGCTTGCTTTCCGCCGCGCCCATACGCGTGCCGCGTCCCGCGGCAACGATGACGGCGCTCCACTGCGTACCGGCCCCGCCCGCCGGTTCTCCCTTTGCTTCGTTCATCCTCAACCTGCCTCGCTGCCCGATAGAATATTCCTATCATACACCAGCCATTCCGCACTGTTCAATAAGCGGCTGCCGGCCGCTCCGCCACAAGCCGCAGCTGACGCAGAGCCGCAGACTCCCGGAAGCGGCAGAAGGCGCCGGCCGCCCGCCGGCGGATTCGTTCATCCGCGGAGCGGGCGGCAGGCGCCGCCTTGCTTCCCTTATGCTCACTGCGCCTTCTCCAGCAGCTTCGGCTTGGCGAAAATCATCCGGCCCGCCGATGTCTGGAGCACGCTCGTGACAAGCACCTCCATGGTCGTGCCGATGAAATCCCGTCCGCCTTCCACCACGATCATCGTACCGTCGTCCAGATAGGCGACGCCTTGGCCGTGCTCCTTGCCGTCCTTGATCACCTGCACGACGATTTCCTCGCCCGGCAGCACGACCGGCTTGACCGCGTTGGCCAGATCGTTGATGTTCAGGACCGACACGCCCTGCAGCTCGCACACCTTGTTCAGGTTGAAGTCGTTCGTCACGACCTTTCCGCGCAAAGCCTTGGCCAGCTTGACCAGCTTGCTGTCCACCTCGCCGATTTCCTCAAAGTCGCCTTCGTAGATCAGTACCTTGACGTCGAGCTCCTTCTGAATTTTGTTCAGAATGTCGAGACCGCGCCGGCCGCGGTTGCGCTTCAGCAAATCGGAAGAGTCCGCAATGTGCTGCAATTCCTCAAGGACAAACTCGGGAATAACCAAGGTGCCTTCAATAAAGCCCGTTTTGCAAATGTCCGCAATGCGGCCGTCGATGATGACGCTCGTATCCAAAATTTTATGTTCCTCGAACCCGCGGCCGGTTTCCTCCGCGGCCTGCGGATTGCGTGCCGTCCAGAACGCCTGTGCCGCGCCGGCCAGTTCCTCTTTTTTGCCGAGCCCGATCCGCAGACCCATATAACCGAAAAATAACGTCAACGCAGCCGGCAGCATCACACCCGCTCCGCTCAAACCGGCGACCGCCGGATACAGCAGCGCGGATACCGCCAAACCGGTCAGCAGCCCGATGCTCCCCGCCGCCAAATCGCCGGTCGGCACGGAAGCCGCCCATTCCGCCCCCTCCTGCATCCGCCGGATGATCGTTCCCGCCAATATCGTCGCCACGGCCAAGCCGCCTAGCGCGCCCAACCCGACGTTCGTGTAGTACGCGCCCGATTGGCGCATCGCGCCGAAAGCCGCGTCGGTCCAGACGGCGCCGGCGTTCATCCAGCCATGCACGAAATCGCCGGCCATTCCGCCTGCGATCAGGCCCAGCAATTGTATAAGTCGTTTGACCATTTCGTTCACCTCCATTACCATTATGCGCCGATTTGGGACGAGTTAACCGTGGAAGGAACATTTAAACAGCCGGTCAGGTGAGAAAATCTTTTTTGTAAATCGGCCCCGGCATGTTCTATAATGATGGAGAAAGCAAATCACGAAATGAGGTGGAATGGATGAGCGCCTTAACGCTGGACCAGTTTCAGCAGCAGGTATCGGAGTTGCTGCTTCGCCATCGCAGTTTGCTGGACGTCATGACCAAATTCGGGCAAGCGGGAGCTTCCGTCAACCGAGCGGTGTCCAAGGCCGTAACCGAATGCGGGTGCATCGAGGTCAACGCGCGGAAGCAGGATTATCCCGACGAGCTCGATATCGAGCAAGTCAAAATCAAGCTGGATCACCACACGAGCGGCCGTTTGTGCGAGAATTGCAAGGACGTGCTGCGAACCGAGCTCGGCAAAAGCCTGTTCTACATGTCCGCCCTCAGTAATTTGCTGGACATCAAGCTGGAGGATGTCATTGAACAGGAGTCCAAGAAGTGCTCGACGCTCGGCATTTTCAATTTAACCTGACCGACATCATGCGAATAGATCCGATGAAAAAGAGGCTTCCCGCCGTCACGCCACGTGACGAAGGGGAAGCCTCATTTGATTCGAAACGGAACCCTATGCGCTGTGCTCCGATTTCGCGTCGGCGGCCGCTTTCGCCTGCCGGCGCTTGCGCGCTTTGGAAACGCGCCGATCAACGTTTTTTTTTAAGCCGTACAGCGCGTAAAGCACCAGGGGAACGAACAGGATTTTGGAAAGATGCTGAGGGAACAGGACGCCGAGCACGACGGCGACGCCGACGACGATCGGAATGACCCACATGGCGCCCTTCGGGATGCCCACTTTCTTGAAGTTCGGATATTTGATGTTGCTGACCATCAGGAAGGACAGGACAATCATGCTGCTCAGCAGCACCGCGGCGGGAATCTCTTTGTAGAACAGCGCCAGCGTGCTCGCCACGCCGCCGGCGGCCGGAATCGGCAGGCCGATAAAATAGCCCGGGGTGCCCGCTATCACATTGAACCGGGCCAGCCTCAGCGCTCCGCAGATCGGGAAGATGGCGGTCACGATCCAGGCCGCGGCCGGATTAAGCTCTTGAAACGCGACGACATACATGATGAAGGCCGGCGCCACGCCGAACGAGATGACGTCCGACAAGGAATCCAGTTCTTTGCCGAAATCGCTTTGCGCGTTCAAGGCCCGCGCGACTCGTCCGTCGACCCCGTCGAGCAGCATCGCGATGATCACCATCATGGCGGCAAGCTCAGGCCGTTCATTAAATACGAGAATGATGGCAATGATCCCCAGGAACAGGTTGCCGATCGTAAACAGACTCGGTATCGATTTCGTGATCATCTGCTCCACCTCATCTTTACTATACCCCAATCGCGCAGCAGGAGCGATTCTGACTTGGTTTACGGCGTGGAATTTTTAGGGGATATCCATTCTTACACATCTTATTATCATATGAAAATTATATTTGCCTGTCAATGAACACCTGCTCCTGAATCCGCTTGAGCCCTTCCTTGATGGCACGGGCCCGTACCTCCCCGATCCCGTCCACCTCGTCCAGCTCCTCGATCGTCGCCATGACGATATGCGGCAGATGCCCGAACCGTTCAACCAGGTTGTTCATGATGATGATCGGAAGCCGCGGTATCTTGTTCAGCAGCCTGTAGCCGCGCGGCAGCACCGGTTCCTCGGACATCGCGCCGGAGTTCGGGTAACCGAGCAGGCGGATGACGATGCCGGCGTCCAGCAGCTCCTCAGATGTCAGTTTCTTGAGCCCCGCGCGGATTTCCCTGATTTTATCGTCATGATTATCTTTCACATAATCCTTCAGCAGAAACCATGCGTCTTCTTCCACGCCGCCGACAAGCTCCTCCATCTGCATGCTGATCAGACGCCCTTCGGTGCCGAGCTCGTTGACGTAGCGCTTAATCTCCATTTTGATCCGCAGCACCCGCTCGAGCCGCTGAATGACGCCGGCCACCTCCTGCAGCGTAACCATCTCCTCGAATTCGGACGCCGACAGATTCGTGAAATCCTGGCTGAGCACAGCCTTGTATTTCTCAAGCGTCTGGATCGCCTGGTTCGCCTTCGTCAGGATGACCCCCATATCCTTGAGCGAATAACGCAGGCTGCCCTGGTACAGCGTGATGATGTTGCGGCGCTGCGATATCGAGACGACCAGCTTGCCCGTCTGTTTCGCCACCCGCTCCGCGGTGCGGTGCCGGATGCCCGTCTCGATGGACGGAATGGAGCTGTCGGGAATGAGCTGGGTGTTCGCGTACAAGATTCTGCGCAAATCCTCGCTTAGAATAATCGCGCCGTCCATCTTGGCCAACTCATACAAATAGTTGGGCGAAAAATCGCAGTTGATCGAAAAGCCGCCGTCCACCACTTCCATCACCTCGGGGCTGTATCCGACGACAAGGAGCGCTCCCGTCTTGGCGCGCAGAACGTTCTCAAGCCCTTCGCGGAACGGGGTGCCCGGCGCGATCAGCTGCAGCAGCTGGTTCATGATTTCTTGCTGGTTCGTTTCCTTCATCGATGGCTCCCCCTATCCGAGCGCCGCCCGCAACGCTTCCGCCACCGTGCCGACGCCGATCATTTCGATGCCGCCCGGCGGCTTCCAGCCTTTCAAGCTTCTGTCCGGCATAATGACTCGCTTAAACCCGAGCTTCTCCGCTTCCTTCACGCGCTGCTCCGCCCGCGACACGCCCCTTACTTCACCGGTCAGTCCCACCTCGCCGAAAAACACGTCGTAAGGGCGGGTAGGCGCATCGCGGAAGCTGGAGGCTAGGCTCACAGCCGCCGCCAGGTCGACGGCCGGTTCGTCCAGCTTGACGCCCCCGGCCACGTTCACATAGGCGTCCTGGTTCTGCAGGAACATGCCCATCCGCTTCTCCAGCACCGCGATGATGAGCGCCATCCGGTGATGGTCGATGCCGGCCGACATCCGCCGCGGCGACGGAAAATTCGTGGCGGCCACCAGCGCCTGCAGCTCGACCAGCACCGGTCGCGTGCCTTCCATGCTGGCTACCACGGTGGAACCCGACACGCCGAGCGGCCGTTCCGACAGGAACAGCTCCGACGGGTTATCCACCTCGCGAAGCCCGTCCTCTCCCATCTCGAAAATGCCGATCTCGTTCGTTGAGCCGAACCGGTTCTTGACGGCCCGAAGCAGCCGGTACGAATGGTGGCGTTCCCCTTCAAAATAAAGCACGCAGTCGACCATATGCTCCAGCAGCCGCGGCCCGGCGATCGCGCCTTCCTTCGTAACGTGCCCGACAAGCACGGTCGCAATTCCCTTTACTTTGGCGATCCGCATGAAGTACGCCGTGCACTCGCGTACTTGCGAGACGCTCCCCGGCGCCGATTGAACCGACGGATCGAACACCGTCTGGATCGAGTCGATAACGAGAAAATCGGGCTGAACATGCTCGATCGCCTCGCCGATCGATTCGATGTTCGTCTCGCAGAGCACGTATAGCGTGTCGGTCAGCGCGCCGAGCCGATCGGCCCTCATTTTCGTCTGGCGTACCGATCCCTCGCCCGAAATGTATAATACCGTCAGCCCTTTGGCCGCCAGCGCGTGAGAGGTTTGCAGCAGCAGCGTCGACTTGCCGATGCCGGGATCGCCGCCTACCAGAATAAGCGATCCCGGCACCACGCCGCCGCCGAGCACCCGGTTCAGCTCGCGCATGCGCGTCTCGATGCGCGGCTCGCGTCCGCTCTCTATATGTATGATCGGCTGCGGTTTTTCTTTCGTGTGAATGAGCTGCGTACCGAGGCCGGCCGTGCGGACGGCGGTTTCCTTTTCCTCGACCATCGAGTTCCAGCCGCCGCATCCCGGGCACTTGCCGAGCCATTTCGCCGACTCCGTGCCGCATTCCGTGCAGATGAATTTGCTTTTTAGTTTGGCCATTCGGCGCTCCTTTTGTCCGTAAGCGTAATCAAAGAGATTTTACCATTATCGGCGCGGCGTTGAAAGCCCCGCTTGCCATCCAACGATACTAATTCACTCCCAATAATGATAAAATAATATCCCTATTGAGATGTGGCATACCATCCATGTGAATTGCCGGGATAAATAACGGCGCTAAACATCGGTAAACAGTGGAAAAAATGCACCCAGCAAACGGGTAATTTGGTAGTGTTGTCACTTCCATTTTTCCCACTCTTTGCGAAGGTGCATTTTATTCTTAATCTAATTTAAATTGGCCAACTTATTTAGTGTTCTTTACTTTCTTAACTTTTTCCTTAAATACAGTATCGAATTCATCGAGCGTGTATTCTCCTTCAATGCCCTCAATATCGACTTTAACTTTTTTATCTTTAACTTCTATTTGAGAACGTCCATCAGAAACCACATATTGATCTACAGTACTTCTGTAACTTAAAAACAGCAGATACGTCTTGTTTTTCTGTACACGATCTACAGACTGATAAAGTTTAATTTGCGGTCTGGATTCGTCACCATAAATTTTATTCCTGACTTGAAGAATTGCCTCTTGATGAGTACCTTCAGGATCAATTGCACCATCTTTAACTTCTTCTGTATTTACAACATCAACTACCGCAACCAAATCGGTTTTTCCATTAATCAATGCTTCGGCATCGTACATCGGAAAATCTGCTGATTGTGTCTGTGTGGAAGATTGCTGGATTTTTTCGCCGCAACCCGTCAATAGAGACAAGCCAGCGAATAAAGCTAAGAATATTGTTATCAACTTATTCATATGGATTTCCTCCCTTTTTAATTGCGCATGCTTTGTATATCGCTTATATCATGAGACTGAGGGGTCGTCATTGTTTTTCGATCCCTTGCGTAGCTCATGATGGATGTTGTTTTATATGCAGGAGTACCGGTCTCATCCAAATCGGCCAGGTATTGCGCATGACCAAACTCATGAGTAGAGGTACTCACGGAAGCGTTCCAAAGGTATCCTGGATAATCAGCGGAAAGCTTATCCTTATTAATTTTGATAGTGAAATAAGTATTGGGTTTACTGTATAAACCATACCAAGTTTCAAGGTAGCCAGAACGATAATAACACTTATTTCCTGACCCTGAATTTTGAGTCATTGTGGTCCCTACTGCAGTTTGCCAGTTTTGTGCCCCTTGATAACAAACTCCATTATCATTGTCAACACTTGCATAGCTCATAGAATATAAATTGTAACCAGACGCCCAGTAATGCGCCGAGGCGGCAACCGGGATTAGAAGTGAAGCAATGAGAAGTAAAGCACTAATTCTAAAACATGGCTTCTTCATTATTAAGGCTCCTTTCGAAATAAAATTTCATATTTCTTGACTTGGACGAACTGCATAAGTCATGCCACATCCAAAACCACTTTAATGGATCTAATTTCTGATTAACCTCCTTTCGCTATTTATCAGGACGTAGAAGATGTTGCGTGTTTTTCAGTCCCTTTGCATATAAGACAATTGGTAACGGAGAAAAGTTGTATAATTTCTAAAAAAAATTAATCTCTGATGGTCAAATCCCCGCAGCTTGCTGCGGGGAAATTTATTTTGATATGAAAATGAAGTATGTAAAGGCTACGCTGTTAAGGTAACCATAAATTTCGTTGGTAATTATTTCTGGACTTGAAGGCAATAAGATGCCCGGGAGTTGAATGAAGGTTTTTCCAGCCTATACTGCTGCTGGTCTTTGGACGGTGTAGCCTAGCTTTTCAAGCTGGTTCACCAGTCGACGTTCCACACGCTCTTTGTTTCGATTGATCAGGTAATCTTGCCCTAATTCTTTGTAATCTTCTTCCCCCAACAGGATGTGATAAATGATCACGAGAAGCTTATGCGCCGTAGCGACGGTAGCCTTGTGGATGCCTCGTCGCTTGGCGAGCGACCAGAACTTGGAGCCTATATACGTCTTGGTTCGAGAAGCGGCGTGAGCAGCCTCGCATAGAGCCGTTTTTAACGCTTGACTGCCATGAGTGGTCCTTGTACTTTTTTTTGCCCGCACTTTCATTGTTACCCGGACTAACGCCGGCCCAAGAAGAAAGGTGCTCGGCGGATGGGAATTTGGTCATGTCCACACCCATCTCAGCGACAATGACCGCCGCTGTATCGTAACTAATGCCTGGAATGGTACAAAGTCGTTCAATCTGTTTCTCGTAGCCATTGAGCGACTGCTCGATTTGCTGCTCGATCTTCGCGATACATCCTTCGATGGACTCTAGATGCTCGAAGATGGTGCTCAGCAAAAATCGATGATGGTCGGTCAATTGCCCTCGAAGCGACTTGATTAATTGAGGCAGTTTGGGTCTGATACGGGCATGAACCGTTTCGGCCAATTGTTCAGGCGAAGGCGGATTCTCCCCCAGCAGCGCCTTGAGTATTCGCGTACCGGACACACCAAAGATGTCAGAGAGTACTGAACTCATCTTGATGTTCGCGTCTTCAAGGAACTTCTGGATGCGATTGCGTTCCGCTGTGCGTTGGTGGATCAACTTCTTGCGGTAGCGCGTCAGATCCCGCATCTGACGAATGTTAGCCGGCGGAATGAAGCTTGGACGCAATAATCCTTTCCGAAGTAACTGCGCGATCCACTCGCTGTCTTTCACATCGGTTTTACGTCCCGGAACATGCTTGATATGGCGGGCGTTCACCACCATAATCTCGAATTCCGGCTCCAGAATGTTGTACACCGGTTTCCAGTAGACACCCGAGCTTTCCATGGCGATATGCGTGCATCCCTTTTCAGACAACCAATCGCTAAGCTCAAGCAAGTCGGCGGTCATCGTGCCAAACGTCCGTGTTTCCTTTTCAGGACGCTTTCCTGCAACTCCGACAATGATCGTTGCGACAACCGTCTCCTTGTGTACATCCAGGCCAGCACCGCGTTCAATGAGATCCTCCACTGACGAACACCTTCCTTCTTTAGAATGGAGGGCAGGGTTCACACAGATTCAGCATCAAGAAGAAATTTGATATGCGTGCTCGCGGCAACAAGAATCTGTGCTCTAATCGTCCGTGTTGTCCGTTTAGCTCTCGGGGTCGTGAAGCTCCCACCATAAAGAATTCCGACTTACCATCCCCCTGCCCTTAAGTCCATTATCTTTGATGGTTCTGACCGTGGATGCTGGATGTTGCTGGACGGGAAAATTTTCATCCCAATTTGTGACCCAACGGGTCATGGATGTTTAGCTGGTATAAACAGATTTGATGGACCGTTCAAAGGTTGGTTTTATCGCTGATAAGAAAGCTGTTTTCGGTCCCGAAAACTTGTACTTTCTTATACAGGCACAAAAAACGCCCCGAGTCGCATAAGCGACTCGGAGCGATCGGGATTAAACGTTCATTCAGCCTCTCGAAGCGGGCTCTTCTTCCGGCGACTGCCCTGCGGCGGCCGGCTCGACGGTCAGGCCGCCGTCGCGCTCGTCGATAATCAGCGTGTCGCCTTTCGAGATTTTGCCCATCAGCAGATCCTCGGACAGCCGGTCCTCGATATGCTTCTGGATCGCCCGGCGCAGCGGACGCGCGCCGTACTGCGGATCGAAGCCCTCCTTGGCCAGGAATGCCTTCGCCGCGTCGGTCAGCGTGAAGTCCACCTCCTGCTCGCGCAGGCGCTTGCGCAGCTCGTCGGACATCAACGTCACGATGCGGGAGATATGCTCCTGCTCCAGGGAGTGGAACACGATCGTCTCGTCGATCCGGTTGAGGAACTCCGGTCGGAAGCTTTTCTTCAGCTCGGCCATGACTTTGTCTTTCATCTGGTTAAACTCGCGTCCCGAATCCTGAACCGCGGTGAAGCCGAGCGTCGAGTTCCGTTTGATCTGATCGGCGCCGACGTTCGACGTCATGATGATCAGCGTGTTGCGGAAGTCGACCACGCGTCCCTTCGAGTCGGTCAGGCGGCCGTCCTCCAGCACCTGCAGCAGGATGTTGAACACTTCGGGATGCGCCTTCTCGATTTCGTCGAGCAGGACGACCGAGTACGGCTTGCGGCGAACTTTCTCGGTCAGCTGGCCGCCTTCCTCGTAACCGACATATCCCGGAGGCGCTCCGACCAGACGGGACGTGGAATGCTTCTCCATGTACTCCGACATGTCGATGCGGATAACCGCGTTCTCGTCGCCGAACATCGCTTCGGCGAGCGCGCGGGCAAGCTCGGTCTTGCCGACGCCCGTAGGGCCGAGGAAGATGAAGGAGCCCATCGGCCGCTTCGGATCCTTGAGGCCGGCGCGGGCGCGGCGGATGGCGCGGGCTACGGCCTTGACGGCTTCGTCCTGGCCGATGACCCGGTCGTGCAGAATGTCCTCCATCTTCAGCAGACGCTCGGTCTCTTCTTCCTTCAGCTTGCTGACCGGAATGCCGGTCCAGCTTGCCACGACCTGGGCGATATCCTCAGGCGTCACCTCGGAATCGGTGCGGCCCTGCTTTTCCTTCCACTGGTTCTTCGTAACGTCGAGCTCCTCGCGGATCTTCTGCTCGGTGTCGCGCAGCGCGGCCGCTTTCTCGAACTCCTGGCTTTGCACCGCGGCGTCCTTCTCCTTGCGGATATCCTCGAGACGGCTCTCCAGCTGCTTCAGATTCGGCGGTACCGTGTACGAGTTGAGGCGTACCTTGGAGCCCGCTTCGTCGATCAGGTCGATCGCCTTGTCCGGCAGGAACCGGTCCGTGATGTACCGGTCGGACAGCTTCACCGCCTGCTCAATCGCTTCATTCGTGATTTTCACACGGTGATGCGCTTCGTAACGGTCGCGCAGCCCATGCAAGATTTGGATCGCTTCCTCGACGGACGGCTGGTCGACCGTGATCGGCTGGAAGCGGCGCTCGAGCGCGGCGTCCTTCTCGATGTATTTGCGGTATTCGTCCAGCGTCGTGGCGCCGATGCACTGCAGCTCGCCGCGCGCCAGCGCCGGCTTGAGAATGTTCGAGGCGTCGATCGCGCCTTCCGCGCCGCCCGCGCCGATCAGCGTGTGCAGCTCGTCGATGAACAGGATGATGTTGCCTGCCTGGCGGATCTCATCCATGATTTTTTTCAACCGATCCTCGAATTCACCGCGGTATTTGGTTCCGGCCACGACCGAGCCCATATCCAGCGTCATCACGCGCTTGTCGCGCAGCGTTTCCGGAATTTCGTTGGCGATGATTTTTTGCGCCAAGCCTTCCGCGATCGCCGTTTTGCCGACGCCGGGCTCGCCGATCAGCACCGGATTGTTTTTCGTCCTGCGGCTCAGCACTTGAATGACCCGCTCAATCTCCTTGCTCCGGCCGATAACCGGATCCAGGTGGCTCTCGCGTGCGCTGGCCGTCAGGTCGCGCGCAAGGCCGTCAAGCGTAGGCGTGCTTACGTTTGCAGGCGCGCCATGGCTGCTGGATACCGCTTCGCTGCTCCCCAGAAGCTGCAAAACTTGCTGGCGGGCTTTATTGAGGCTGATGCCCAGATTGTTGAGCACGCGCGCCGCAACGCCTTCGCCCTCACGGATGAGGCCCAGCAGGATGTGCTCCGTGCCGACATACGTATGACCCAGCTTGCGGGCTTCGTCCATGGACAGTTCAATGACCTTCTTGGCACGCGGCGTATACGCGATATTGGTCGGCTGCTCCTGGCCGCGTCCGATCAGCGTTTCGACCTCGTCCTGAATTTTCTCAAGACCGAGCCCGAGCCCCGTCAGTGCCTTGGCCGCAATCCCTTCGCCTTCCCGAATGAGTCCCAGCAAAATATGTTCGGTTCCGATATTATTATGACCGAGGCGTACGGCCTCCTCTTGGGCCAACGCCAGCACCTTCTGCGCACGTTCCGTAAACCTTCCGAACATCATGAATCAAACACCTCCGTTATCCGATTTCAATAGCTGCCGGCGGATCAGTTCCGCGCGGCGAATGTCCCGCTGCTCCGAGCTCATTTTCTCGTCGAAAGCCTGTTGAAGGAAGCCGGGCTGCGTCATGACCATCAATTCGTTCATCACCTTCGGGGACACGTTCCGAATCAGGCCAAGATCGATGCCGAGGCGAACATCGGACAACCGCTGCGCCGCTTCCTTGGAATCCATGATCGATGCGTGGGACAGAATGCCGTAAGAGCGGCACACGCGGTCCTCCAGGCGAACCCTGGACTCAGCCAGCAGCCTCTCCCTCGCCGCTTTCTCATGCTCGATGATCTGGCGGGCAACCGAATGCAGGTTGTCGATAATTTCCTCTTCCGATTGCCCGAGGGTAATCTGGTTCGAGATTTGAAACAGGTTGCCTACCGCTTCGCTGCCTTCGCCGTAAAGCCCCCGAACCACCAGGCCGACCTGCGTTATGGCCGACAGGATCCGGTTGATCTGCTGGGTGAGCACAAGCGCCGGCAGGTGCATCATCACCGAGGCGCGAATACCGGTGCCGACGTTGGTCGGGCAACTGGTGAGATAGCCGCGCTTCTCGTCAAAAGCGTAATCGACCGCTTCCTCGAAGGCATCATCGATCCGGCTTGCCAGGTCCCAGACTTCCTTGATTTGAAATCCCGGCGACAAGCACTGAATCCGCAGGTGGTCCTCTTCGTTGATCATGATGCTGACCGACTCGCTGTTATCGAGCAGAAGCGCTCCGCCGCGCGATTCGTTGGCGAGGCCGGGACTGATGAGATGCTTCTCGACCAGCACCTTTTTCTCCAGCTCGTTCAGCTCCGACAATATAAAAATATCAAATTTCCCGATTGTATCCAACCGCCCCTGCTTGGCGACCCCCGTCAACTGCTCCATCACTTCCCGCGATTGCTGATTCGTGGCCAGCATCGGGAACGGATGGCTGCCCACGTTCCGGGCGATCCGGATTCGGCTGCTGATGACGATGTCGGAATCGGGACCGTCGGTTTTCATCCATTCGCTGAGCGCGTCCTTGGCGAACCGCCGCTTCTCCATATCGCAACCTCCTTACGCGTTGAACCGCACCGTTCGAGAACGACCGCCGCTTCCCATAATGGTTACGCCTCCGAAATTTTCCGCTCCAGATCGCGGATCCGGTCGCGCAAATGCGCCGCTTTCTCGAACTCCTCGCTGGCGATCGTATGCTGAAGCTCGCGCTTCAAGTGCTCCAGCTCCCGCTTCGTCTGCATTTGGCGGCCGGTGCGGCGCGGAATTTTCCCGACATGCGAAGTACCGCCGTGCACCCGCTTGAACAAAGGGTCCAATCGGCTCTCGAAGTGCTTGTAGCAGGAGCTGCAGCCGAACCGTCCGATCTTGCTGAACTGCCCGTAAGTCAGGCCGCACACCTCGCAGCGCAGCGTTTGGGAAGGCTTCGCGCCCAGCCCTTGCTGGCCGCCGGACGGCTCGAAGTCGAGCAGTCCGGACAGCAGGCTGTGAATCGAGAAGCCGCCCGGCGTTCCGGGTATGCTCTCGCCCCTTTCGCGGGCGCACGATTCGCAAATATGGAATTCGGTCTTCTCCCCGTTGACGATTTTCGTAAAATGAAGCGTGGCGGGCTTTTTCCCGCACTCCTGGCAGATCATTCCGGATCACTCCTTTCGCAGAAACATCGGACGCTACGGCCGGGCGAGCAATGCGATCAGCATAGCCTTCAGCAGCCGGGCTCGAAGCTCGTCCCGCAGCGGGAGTTTCACCGCGATGACGTCACGCGATACGGCTGCCCGAAGAAGGCTCGCCTCCCGCTTGTCGATAATGCCCGCTTCTTCCAGCTGATAGATGAGACCCTCTGCAGCCAATTGCTCCATGCTGGTACCGATGGTTTGATGAATGTGCGTATGAATCGCCTTAAGGGCCGGGAGATCGACGCGTTGAATCCGGATATACCCGCCGCCTCCGCGCTTGCTCTCGACGACATACCCCTTTTCCAGCGTAAAACGGGTACTGATCACGTAATTGATTTGCGACGGCACGCAAGAAAATCTGTCGGCTAACTCATTGCGCTGAATTTCAACGGCCCCTTCGGAGCTTTCCTGAAGCATTTGCTTTAGATATTGCTCAATGAGATCGGAAATGTTGCGCATATCACCAACCTCCCCAAAGATGCCGCAAAACGGCGGAGACCCGTATCCCGCCTTCCGCTTGACTTTGACTTTCTTTGACTTTAACTTAATTATACGGATTTTTTGTCAATCGTCAAGCGCTTGCACCGCGGTTATCCGCACCTCATTAGCTTGGGGCGGAATATCGGGGGATTATACCGGTTTTTACCCCTCTCGCGCAACTTTCATTCGGGTATTCCCGTGGTAAGCCCGCAACGTCTATTTGCCGCATTCGGGGAATAGGCTGTTATCGAGAGGCTCCGTTCGCAGTCGCAGGCAGAAGCTTCTCCAACAGGCCAAAGGCAGGTGTTTGTATCATGCTGTATCCGGGTGAAGAGCAACCGGCGGCATCATTCGAGGCGGTGCGGGAAGCCAGGCTGGAATTGCGCGCCGGAGATATATTGACCGCTTGCGATAATGAGCTGGCGGTACCTGACGGTTACTTGGGGCACAGCGCGATCGCGGTCGATGGAGACTACATCGTCGAGGCCGTCATTTCGTTTCCGTACGTCCAGCTTGCGCGCACCGTTCAATTTTTCCGCGCCCATCCCAAATGCGCCGTTTACCGTCCGGTCAATCCCGCAATGGGCCTCTCCGCCGCCCGCTATGCGTACCAATATTACTCGTTCTGCGACTACAATTATAAAATGGGCCTGTCGTACCCGCCCTTTTCCTTCTCTTCCAGGATCCCTTTGAACGATCCCTGGACATCCATCTATTGCTCCAAGCTGATTTGGAACAGCTATTACTACGGCGCCGGCTACGCGCTGAAAAACGATTTCGGTCTGTTCACGCCGGAAGATTTGGATACGTTCCTGACTTCCGACCCTCACTTTGTGCGGCTTTACCGCCATCCCGCATTCATGTTTCACGTCGACACCTAAGCCCAAATCGCGCTTCCGCCTATTCTCCGGTCATTTAGGTGTTTGCACAGTGCATTTGCGTACATCGGACATAAGATGTACCGTGACTACCACCTAAACTAAAAATGACAAGGAGTGTTGACCAACATGGCAGGTTTCGGCGGAGGTTTGCATACAGGCCTGAACGCGAACGTTGATTTGCACGCGGGAGCCGGCGCGCATCTCGGTGCGGGCTGGGGACATCACGGCTACGGCTATCATTGCGTACACGGATACTCGAGCGCCGGCGTTATACTCGTCCTATTCATCCTGCTCGTTATCATAGTCCGTGCGTACTTGTAATTCCCTGCTCCATCATGAGATAACCTCGAAAAGCCCCTGTCCGCGGACGGGGCTTTCATTATTTGCCGGCGCTTCACGTGGCCGGACGTTCGTTGTCTTGTCCGATCGGACCCGGCCTGCGCGCCGGCTGGATCTTCACCGGCCGGACCGTCCACAATCTTACAGTGACGCATTAAACTGCTTCAAATCTTCGACAAGCTCCTTGGGAAGCTCCTGGTCCTCAGCGAAGCCTTCTGTCAGCGTCTCGGCGACGAATTCCGCGCTCACGCCGTAATGCTTCAAAATAACGTTGATCGTGTCGAGCTGCTCATGATTTTCGACGAACTCGTTAAGCCTGCTCATGGGTGGTATCCCTCCTTGTAATCGGAGATTAGTTTAGCTCATCCTGCGGTTTTTATCCTTCGTACATAATTGCCGCTCCCCCCATCCAACCTACGGTTAGTCCACATTCAATCAGATGGGAGCGGAGCGCAAAACATGAACAGCAACGAAGCGGCCTCCTCTCAGGGCCGATCCGCCGGGATGCGCGGAACCGGAGAGAAGGACAAATTACGGTGGTGGCAGCTGTCCCTGCTGGGCGTTGCGTTTACGATCGGAACGGGCTATTTTCTCGGCTCGGGGCTGGCCATCCGCCTCGGCGGTCCGGGAGCGGTTATCGCCTTCGCCTTCGCCGCTTTCGGCACCTACCTCGTGTTTGACGCGTTGGCGAAAATGACGTCGGCCGACCCGCTGGAAGGCTCTTTCCGTTCCTATGCCAAGAAAGCCTACGGCCGCTGGGCCGGATTCGGCAGCGGCTGGGTCTACTGGGCGGCCGAGCTGCTGATTATGGGAAGCCAGATGACCGCGCTGTCGCTTTTCTCCCGTTTCTGGTTTCCTAATGTACCGCTCTGGATATTCGCCGCAGGATACGGAACGTTGGGGCTGATCATCGTTCTCCTCGGCACGAAGGGCTTCGAACGGTTCGAGAATCTGTTCGCTTTGATCAAAATTTCAGCCATCGTCATGTTCCTCATTATCGGAACCGCGGCTTTGTTTGGCGTGTTCGGAGACGGCGGAAACAATCCCGAGCTCCCCGTCTCGTTCGGCGAATATGTCCCCCACGGCGCAACGGGACTCTGGGCGTCGCTGTTGTTCGCTTTTTACGCCTTCGGCGGCATTGAGATCATGGGCATGACGGCCTTGCGACTACAAAGACCCGAGGACGCGCCCAAGTCGGGGAAAATGATGCTGCTGCTCCTGGCGGTGATTTATATCGCGTCGATCATCCTTGCCATCACGCTGGTGCCGTGGACAACTTTCCACCCGGATACAAGCCCATTCCTCTCGGCCCTGGATCCGTACCGCCTGCCGCTCGTCCCTCCTATTTTCAACGCCGTGCTGATCATCGCCGGTTTCTCCACCATGACCGCCTCGCTGTTCGCCATTACGAAAATGCTGGTGACACTGGCGGAGGACCGCGACGCGCCGCGTTTTCTCGCCGTCCGGATGCTGCGCGATTGTCCGCTCCCCGCTATCGGTCTCACGACGGCCGGGCTGATCGTGTCCGTGGTTTTCTCGCTGCTGGTGCCCGAACGCCTCTACGAATACGTGACGACCGCGGCGGGTCTGATGCTCCTCTACAACTGGTTCTTCATTCTGCTGACCTCAGGCCGCCTGCTCGCCTTGAGCCGATGGGGGCGCGTGAAACGGTTCGTCGGCATGGCGATCATCATGACGGCGGTCACCGGTTCGTTTTTCCATCCCACGAGCCGCCCCGGCTTTTTCGTCAGCTTCGGCTTTCTTGCGGTGATCGGCTCCATTACCCTGCTCATGCGGCCTCATTGGCGGCATATGAACAAGAAGCCCGACCGACCGAAGCCGAAGATTATCGGCATGAGCTTCCGTTCACCCGAACAGAAGACGGACCGCTTCAAGACCAAAATGCGCGCCGAACCCGATTAACGAGAGGCCGCTGAGCACCGAAATGATCTTGAGCACCCGGTCGGTCATCCATTTGCGGAACGAGCCGGCGACGGCGGCCATCATCACATCCCACACGCACACCCCGCCCAGAATCGCCAGACTGTAGAGCACCAGAAGTGAACCCTCATATTTCGCGGCGGTATCCGCCAACACCGAGCCGTAAATGCCGAGCCAGAACAGAATCGTCAGCGGATTGGACAGCGACATGAAGAAGCCCGACAAAAACGACTTGCGCCGCGAACGGTCTTCATCCTCCGAACGCATGGCGGAGATGTGGCGGGCTCCCAGCAAGCTTTCGATGCCGGTATAGACGAGAACGAAGCAGCCGAACAGCCAGAGGAAGCTTTTCATGAAGGGCAAGTTGATGAAATGGACGATTCCCATGTACACCAAGACCATGTACAGGGCATCGGCGGACAGAGCGCCCAGACCGACTAGCCAAGCATGCAGAAAGCCTTTGCGGATGCCGGTATCCAGCTGCGCTGCATTGATCGGCCCGATCGGAGCCGACAAGGATAGTCCCAATAATACGTAACTGATCCAAATGCTCATCGATTGCAGCAAACCTCCCCGGTCGATAGATGAAAGCGAAAACTGCCTGTATCACTCTATTCGCGGGTATCGGCTTGTACGACTATTTATTTATGGCGAAAAGAAAACAACCCCGCGAGACCCGGGGTTGTTTCGTGGTGCAGCTTCATACGAACAATAGAGCAGGTGATGCAGCTTATGCAATCTGCAGCTTTTCGTTGAACACGTAGCGGTGCAGTACCCATTCCGAGAGGGCTACGATGCCGGAGATGAATAGCATCTCGGCCCAGCTTTGCCTCCAATTGAGGAAAGAGGACAGCACAGTTATATAGACGGCCGCGAGCATAAAATCAGCGAGGGTTGCGATGATGTTGTTCGTATGGCGCAGCAGCACCTGATCACCGATGATATAAGCGATGAACGTCAGGCCAGTAGCGGCCAGATCCGCAGACCAGAACGGAATATCCGCGTAATAGATAAGGAAGGCAACAACGATAGCGCCGTTGAGCAGCCACTTAAGCAGAAGTTTCAGCATCGTCGGCAGCTCCCTTCATGGTAAAGATCTGCGGGCTGCGGCAGGCCCGCCGTTAACGTCCTGCGCCGCCCATCCCGGCATTTCCGCCCATCCCGGCCCTCCTGCCGCCTTGATCGGCAGGCTTCACATGCTTCAAAACATACCCGATATCCCGCGCAATCTCGCTGGCCTTCGCCTTCGGGTTTGACCCGTTCATATTCCGTTGGATCCGGTTCAGCGCGGCGATGGCCTCTCGATCGGTCACCTTCCAAATGCGTGTGCCGTTGCCGTTCGCTTTATTCGATTGGCTGCCCGAATGACCGGCTTGACCGGTCAGGCCGGCGGAGCCGTTCGCTTGTCCGGTCATTCCGCCGCCGTTGCCGATGCGTTGCTCGCTTCCGCCCTGATTTCCGTTACGGTTGTCCGCCACCACAACGGTATTGCCGATCATCAGTCCGACGAACGCACCTGAACCGTTCTGTCCCCCTCCGGTACGCGCCGTGCCGTACAGGTCGGTTGTGCCGTTCGTGCCGTAGCCGACGATGCCCGAACGATTGGTGTCGCCCCCGAATATCCCATCGTTGCCTGCGTCGTCGCCCGTGTAGTAATTGCCGGTATTGTTCGTACCGAAGCCGCCCACGCCATTACGGGAACCCGCATCGTCACCGTTCGGAGACGTTCCGCTGCGACGGCCGCCGTTGCCGTTATCGTTATCCGCCAGACCGAGCTGATCGGCCAAGCCTCTGACACCGAAGCCGGATTCCCCCAAGCCTTGCACGTCATTGCCCAGATTCCCCATTCGGTCCCGGGCATCGTTGCCCAGCGTTCCTAAACGGCCGCGTGCGTCGTCCTCGGCATCGCCCGTTCTGTTCCGCGCATCGAATTGACCGTTGGTATTGCCGCGGCCATAGTTGCGGCCTCCCTCGATGGAGCGGGTGCCCACCGTGTTTCCGTTCCGGTTGCCGTTCCCGTTATTCCCATTGGTGCCGCCGTTGTCGTCGTTTGTGCCGCAGCCGGCAATAAGCATCGCGGACAGGCCGATAACACCGATCAGCGACAGCGCTTTGTTCTTCAACTCGTAATACCTCCCTTGAAATTGTGGTCTTTCACTACGGCGCAGACTGCGAGCTAGCCCTTGAGCGAGAGGAGCCAGTCGCTATGGCATTCATCGCATAAAACCTCGAATCGTTCTTCCGCACCGTCCTTGCCGTACACGGTAAACGTGTGGGCGGTCTCGGACGGCCGCTTGCAATGGTAACAAACATAATTCACGGACGCTCACCTCGTCAGTTGCCGGCTCATGTCGGCGGATTCTGCGGATTTCAAAACCGCCTGTTTAGATTTCCGCCCTGCGCCGCCGATTATTCGAGCTTCCAGCTTTCTTCGCCATAAGACAAAAAACCGCTGAATGACGCTGCAGCCTGCAGCGTCATTCAGCGGTTTCTTTATCGTGCGTTTCGTTTGCACATTGAAAACCGGATGCGAATGTAAAGTTAGCTGGTTGTGTTCTTACTCCCCTTGTTTGGGGTGTGTTTTAGGATAAGCCCTCGA
>NZ_CAUPYC010000014.1:0-66234 GCF_963515335.1 uncultured Paenibacillus sp.
CGAGCGACACCACATACTTGGGTAAGTCTCCAAAAAAGTACATCGCAAAAAGCTCGGCCAAAAGAGACCTTGACTTGAGCTTGGGGGCTATAGTATAGTTAAGTTTGTCGCCATTCATTAATGCTTCATATATGGTACCATCGCGGGGTGGAGCAGCCCGGTAGCTCGTCGGGCTCATAACCCGAAGGCCGCAGGTTCAAATCCTGCCCCCGCAACCAAACTTCCAATCATGGAACCCTTAACGGGCCCTTAGCTCAGTTGGTTAGAGCGGTCGGCTCATAACCGATTGGTCGGGGGTTCGAGTCCCTCAGGGCCCACCATGTATGAACCATTCCTTGCCGGGGTGGCGGAACTGGCAGACGCACAGGACTTAAAATCCTGCGGGTGGTGACACCCGTACGGGTTCGATTCCCGTCCTCGGCACCATTAGTTTTTTACGACAAGCAGATGAACATCCCCTTATGTGTTTGTTAAACGCATGGGTAAAAAATGAAATATTTATCCTACGTGTCGGTGACGTCGGGATACATGAAAACAGCGCCTCTTAACCGCACTTTATTCGGTTGAATCCGAATATTATGCGGGGGAGGTGTTTTTCATGCGCACAAGTACGAAGCCAGTATGAAGGAAAATATGGCTGTCAAGCCCTGCTACAAAAGAAGGGCTTGGCTGTTTAACATTTCAATAAACACCTGGTAATGATCTTCGCTGATTTGCGCGGTAACGAGTACGGATCGGTGAGGCTCGAGTACATTTTGGATTTCGGAGAAGCTAGTGCGCTCGGCCGCCTTGTATAAATCGATACGCATTAGGATGTCTTTGGTGTACGGCCGTTTCTCGTCCAGAAACACGACCGATTGCAGGAAGTCTTGCGCAATTGAACTGTTGAGTACCGCAAAGGTAAATACCGCCGATTGGATGTCGGCAAAAGACAGGAAGTAGCAGGTGTCGTCCAGCATGACCGGTTTGTCGTTCATGGGCAGCACCAACGTGAAAGCCGAGTTTTTGTACATGCCGGAGATGGCGACCTTGTATTTGGAGAAAGAATATTCTCCGGCGCCAAAGATCGAAAAATCGGGTTTTCCTTTATAGATGCTCGACTTTCGGGCATCGAACAAACTTTTATGGTCCATTAAATATTGCCAGAGCTTCGGGGATTCTTTTGCGATGAATGATGTGTCCGCTCCGATGCTTTTTTGCGTAACGATGACTTTTTTGCGGGGCGGCTGCGTCACAACACCTGACTTTAGATCCGAGCTCTTTAACAAGTCAAATACCAGATTGTCTTCGACTTCAACCGTTTCTTTGAGTTTGTTGGTCAGCGTTGCGCCAAGCGAATCCAGTTCCATCACGCTCGAACAGTCGTGTTTGATGCCGGACCGCCAGGTGAACTGCGAGCAATCGTCAATGACGGATGAATTCGCATATTTATCGATGTTGGACACGAACTTATGATTAAACCATCCGAACGATGAAATTTCGGCATCCGGTTCATCCAGCTTATAAGTGCGGCAAACCGGTTTCTCCGTGCTTGTTCCGAATTTTACAACGAATAGGGAGGCATCCGCAGCCGCATTAAAGTCCTTTTTGGCATCGATATTCAAAAGCTTTAGATCCGAAATGTTGAAGTTTCGCTTCGGCAGGTCGTGCACGATTTTTTTCGCCACCGAGTTTTTGCAAAGCATCGCCAGCGTGCCTTTGCCGTTTTTAAACGTCTCCAGCATCAATAAAATGATGTACTCGCAAATATCGAAATTGCTTTTGCCCGTAAGGGCGTCCAAGCCTTTGTATTCTTTGAAATTTTGTTTCTTGGGAAGATTGCTTGATTCGAGGCTTCCCAGTTCCGCATTTGTAATCCACGGAGGGTTGCCGACGATTAAAAGTTCTTGCCCTGAATCGGGAAGGCTCTTGTCAAAATCATGGGTGAAAATATCATCGTGAAACAGCCGGGTTTCGGGTCTTTTTGAGGCCGGGTCCGTCAACGCTTGCCGGAGTATATTTTTTTTGGTCAGCCAATAGTAGCTTTTTTGAATCTCTACGCCGTAAACGGTTTGCACAGCCGGAAAATAGTGCGTGGCGCTGGCTATGAAATTGCCTTTTCCAAAGGTCGGTTCGATGACGATTGACGGATTCAGATTCAAAAAATCCCGCAAATAGCGGCATACCTGATTGCTCAGGTGAACGGGGGTCTGAAAATCTCCGAATTTTCTGTCGGAACGAAAAACTTCGTTCATGTCCGAAGCTCTGAACGCCTTCAGGTCGTCCCCCGACTCAAAAAAATCCAAAATCCCTGTCAGCGCAAACAGCTTTTCGTTCATCTCTTCAATGTCTGCCGACGAATGCATCAGCTCTTGCATCCTTGATTCCATCGGGAGATTGCTTTCTTCAATCATATGATTTCACGATTCACTCTCTCAAAGTTGAAGGATGTACCGATTACCATGATACCACAAGGAGCGGGGGAAGGTATCAAAATCCTGCGCTGTTAAGGCAAAAACGCGATTTGTCGATTTATTTCGTGAAATTTCGACATTGATTAGAATGAATATACGAAATATAATGAGAGTAAATAAAGCCCAAGTAGAGGGGACGCCAAGTCGTGGATTATGTTATATTTTTGGTAGGCTCTTTCTTAGAATATTTTGCCGCATTAGTACTTATGTTTGCTTTATTTCGCTTCCGCTTTGATCCGAGAGTGTTCTTAAACTTTGCGTTGATCTCTTTTATGATGAGCCATGTTTCCTACTTCACCCGGCTGAACCCGGAGATAGGCGATATGTCCTCCTACATTCAGCTCATTTTGTTTATCGTTATCCTATGCTTATTGTTCCGGGTGTCGATATTTTATTCTATCATTATGAATTTCGCCGCGTTTGTTGCCGGTTTTGTTCTTCAGGGGATTGTGTTTTTCGTAATCTTTAATCAGATGAGCGGAATCACTTTATCCGAGCTGCAAGGCAATCAACTGCTGCTGACAACGCTGATGATTGTAACCTCTATGTTCTCGCTGGCAATCAGCCGTACATTGTATGTCATGAACTGGAATTTTGATTTTGTACCTACCTCTAACCGCACCAACGTCACAATCAAAGGGTACAATGCGATCATACTGGTGATCATCATTTTATCCATCTCGATTACGGCCATCACCTCCTATTTCTTTCGTTTCAAGTATGACGTCTATGTTGTTTATTCCATTCTCGTTTTTGTTATTTCTCTTCCGATTTTCTTGTACTATGCGGTAAGAAAGGATTTTGACGATGCTTCGTAAAGTCGCGACTTCCTTACACAATCGTATGAACGGCAGCGGTGTCGCAGCGCCGTCGGTCGATGTTATCGTTTATGCGCTTGATATTGCAACAAATACGTTGGCCATCATTGTGCTTTCTCTGATCGCCGGGTTGATTACGGGTGAGGCGGGTGAAACTGCGCTCACCTTAATCGTGTTTGCATTCATTCGCTATTTAAGCGGCGGTTATCACCTGAAATCGGGCGTTTATTGCATCATCCTATCCACCGTGCTGGTTTCTCTAATGCCCCACATTCATCTCACGCCTGCCTGGACTTACGCATTAAATGGTTTGGCTTTGGGTTTATTTATGATCTTTGCGCCGGCCAATCTTGACAAGCACGCCAGAATTTCTCCTAAACATTACCCTTTGCTTAAGGTCGTTTCATCAATGATCGTCGCGTTGAATTTCTGGATCGCTTACGATCTGTTGGCCGTTATTTTCTTCGTACAAGCGATCTCTCTTCCTTTTCGGGAAAGGAGGTGAAAACTATGAAAAAACAGGCATATCAACTGCTTGCGACCGGCATCATCGCATTGGCTTCCGCTTTTGTTCTGATGGGCTCTTATTACTTTGCCAACAAACCGGAAATCCCAGCTGAACTGAGAAAAGAGGGCGTATAACATGAAAGTCCATGTTGTTCGACGCCTGGGTAGAAAAGAGTTCGATATCGTCGAAATCGACTTGGCCGATGTTCTCTTCACATTTGTTGAGGGAAGCGTCATCAAGTATCAGACGAGGACAGAGGTATTCAGCCAAATCAGCACGCTGGAGGAGCAGGAGAGACTGTTTTCGACGATGGGCTTTGCAAAGTTGGAACGGGGATATCTTGTCCATATGGACAAGGTGGAATGGTTCGACGAGGACACCTATCAGGTGTTTTTCGAGCGTCATCCGTCCAAAGCCGCTCCAAGCGCGCCTGTAGCGCGGGCGCACCGGAAAGACATTCCGGAAGGAAAGGTCGTCAAACCGGCGCCTCACAGCGTTGCCAAAGGGCTGTATTACCCGACTGGCCGCTAAGCGGACAAGCCCAGAGGCGTGTTGTAAACCAAAGGCAACAAAGAGCCGTCCAGCCCTGCTGGCGGCTCTTTGCGTATGCTTTTTGACAAGCTTCGTATCCCGTGATAACATCGGACGCACAAGATGGAAAATGATAGAGAGCGAGGGTAGCGTATGGGCTTGGGTACGGGATTTGCGAACGATTGGGCGGAGCTGCTGGCCTCGGAGATGAAACAGCCTTATTATGTTTCGCTGCAGGACAGGCTTGCCGCGGAATACGAATCGGGCGGCGTGTATCCCGAATCGTCCGACGTTTTTAATGCGCTGCAATATACGTCTTACGCCGACACGAAGGCGGTCATCCTGGGGCAGGATCCTTATCATGGGCCGGGCCAGGCGCATGGTCTCAGCTTCTCCGTCAATCCGGGCGTGCGGATTCCGCCGTCGCTCCAAAATATATATAAAGAGCTTCATGACGATCTCGGCTGCCCGATTCCGGACCACGGCTGCCTCGTATCATGGGCGAAGCGGGGCGTGCTGCTGTTGAACGCCGTATTGACGGTGCAAGCGGGAAAAGCGGGCTCCCACCAGGGAATCGGCTGGGAGCGGTTTACCGACCGGATCGTGGCGGCCTTGGGCGCGCGCGAGAAGCCGGTTGTTTTTATTTTATGGGGAAAGCATGCGCAGGATAAAGCGGCCATCATCGATCGCGATCGGCATGCGGTGATCGCGTCCCCTCACCCGAGTCCTTTTGCGGCTCGCCGCGGGTTTTTCGGGAGCAGGCCGTTCTCGCGCGCAAATGCGCATTTGCGGTCCTTCGGAAGCCGGGAGATCGACTGGTGCCTGCCGGCCGTTCCGGAGAAGTGAGATGACGGTCACGCGGCTGACCAAGCCCGCCAAGTGGCTAAATCAGGCCGGCGGGTATTTGACGGTCTATTCCCACACGCTGAATCCTTACTCGGGCTGTTCCTTCGGCTGCACGTATTGTTACGTCAGGCGGTTGCCGGTCGGCTTGTTCCGGAGGGCCGAGTGGGGCGATTGGGTCGACGTCAAATCGTTCGATCCCGGCGCTTTCGACAGGGAGTGGTCCCGGGCGCTGAACGCGGGTGAAGTGACCGTGTTTATGGCGTCCGCGACCGATCCGTACCAACCGGCGGAATACCGGCATGGAATTACGCGCGGCCTGCTGGAGCGGATGGCGGAGAGGCCGCCGGCTTTCTTATTGCTCCCTGCAGCGATTCGGCCAGCACCGGTGTGTAGGCCGCGCTGATATAAGTTGCGGCTTTCACTTCCGTAATAACCTGCGCATACATTCGGTCCGGATCCGGCAAGACGGCCTCGGTATGGAGAATAGCCCGGTCTCCGTCAAACACGATCGAGGCAATACGGATGCCGTAGCCGGAATGCGGCGCATTGGCTTTAACCGTCACCTCATTCACATCCGGATTGACCGCTTTCGTTTCGAGCTTCGTATCCGTCAACGGACTTGGAGCGGGTGTGTCGGCCGATTGCATGTCCTCCACGAACTTGATTGCATCATGAAGCCAACCGGCCGCAACGCCGCGGGTGACCGCAGCCTTCGGATAGAACATGCGCTTCGCGTCAAGGCTGACGATCTGCGCGTTGAGAAGCTTCTGGATGCTGTTCATGTATGCGGGATTAACATCCGCTTCGTCTGCCAATTCCGTATAGATTTCCGTGAAAAAGTATTCGCCGGTACGCATCATGCCCTGGAACAGAAGATAGGCAAATTGCTCGCGGGTCATGCTCTGATCGGCCTTGACGTCCCTGGGAATCTCCAGCCCGTTATGGTATGCGGTAATAAAAGCGTCGGCATACCACGCATCGTCCTTTAAATTCGGGAAATAATCGGTTGCTTTCGGTGCCTTGGCGAACCGGACATGATCGACATTAAGCCCCAAGCCTTTCACGATGATCGACACGCCTGCCGCGTAGGTGAGATTGCGGCCGGGATTGTATTTTCCGTTCGCGTCCCCTTCCAGGACGCCTCTCTCCCGTAAGGCGTTGATTTTGTCCGCGTCCGGATGGCCGCCGACGTCCGAGAACGCCCACGCGGATTGGCTCAGCGCCCAAAGCAACGAGAAAACGGCCAGCAAGATGAATAACGGCTGCTTTTTCTTCATGATCGTTCACCCCTGTACATCAGTTTGGTTGAATTGCTTTTCTGTCCTCCTAGACGCAGCTTCTTCATCAAAGGTTGCATGGATGGCCGGCAATCGTATTCGGCGTCCGGCATTCGACATGGCAGACAAATCCACCGCCCTTAAGGTACAATGGAATTAAATTCGAAGGGTAACGGGGGCGCGGCATGCTGAAAAAATGGAACTGGACGTGGATCGCCATACTTGCCGGCCTGATCCTGTTCTGGAGCTTGGTTATTTATTGGCTTTTCGATTTACAAATTAACTAAAATTCCGTCTCAAGAATTGAAGAACGCAGTCTATAGATTGTCGGCTCTGATTGCAGCTTACAGGTAGAAAAAGATCGCCTACCGCCCGGATCCGTTGGGGCACGGTATACCCGGGGCAGCCAATCGGGCGCGATGCCGTGAACGGGACGTTCTTCTATTCGTTTGCCCAGCAAACCTTCAGGGTAACCGCCAAACCATAAGCATACGGTCTTGAGCATACGGCAGCATACGGCAGCATATGGGGGGAGACGGTCAACAAATATTTTATGTAATCGAGCTTTGTGATTCCGGCCTCCGGCCAAAGCGGCTTGTCCGGGGTTGTAATGATGATTTCTTTACCCTCGATGGTGGTGACGAGCTCAGTCATGGACCCTCCTGCGATATGAAACTAACGAATATTCTGCGCCCCGCCGCCCAAACTATGTAATACTCGAACCGGTTTTCCGAACCCCCAAAGCACAAAAGATCCCTTGCTGCACAAGGGATCCCGGTTTATTATGTATGGTGATCTGTAGTGGGCTCGAACCACTGACCCCCACCCTGTCAAGATGGTGCTCTCCCAGCTGAGCTAACAGATCACGTCGTAGCGACAAGTAATAATATATCAACTTTCAACGATGGAGTCAACCCTTTGCCGCAAAAATTTGCCGGACCGGCAGATCGGCCGACGCGTTCGAGCAATCATAATCGCTTTCCAAATGATCGATCATCGGAAGCCTCCTTGGGATAGACGTGGCGGTAACGGTGACGGCAATCCGCTAATAGTATGGCTGTCCGCGGACGGTTATGCGGCTGAGGCGACTTTTTTCGCCTGCGGCGGCATACGTATCAGTGAGCGGATTTCATCGGGAGGCGGTCGACTCATGTTGAAGGAAGCGATTATGCTCGCCGTGTGGCTGATCGGATTGTTTCTCATCATCGGGATTGCTGTCGCAGGCATCTGGCGGATGGTCTCGAGGGACTCATTCAAATACGATGAGAGGTTTGTTTGGCGCAAACGCCTTTGAGTCCGGGTTAAAAAGGCTGCCGGACGGTCATACTGCTCCCATAACCCGCAATCGGGAATCGGGAGTGATAGGCGATGAAACGCATGGCGTATACCATGCTCGGCTTGCTGCTGCTGGCTGCCGGAACGAGCGGCTGCGAGCGGCCTGCCTGGTGGCTCATGGGGGCTAAGCGGCCAACCGTGACGGACAGCGTATTCGGGTCCGTCTATGCGGAATCCGTTTTCGTCGATCTTTACGGTCAACCGGAGAAGAAAGGTGCGAAGGAGGAGATGTTGAGGCCTTCCGAAACATTCGAGCCCGGCATCCGGAAAGACAACGGTACGCCCTTGATAAAGGAACGTTAGCATGGGATTGACATCAAAAAGGACCGCCCTTCACCGATGAAGGGACGGTCCTTGCTCTGTCAAAAGCGGTATCTGCGATGCTGCTCGACGAATTGCATTTTGCCGGTCCGGCCGACGAACTCGTCCTTGTTATCCGGATAGTGCATGAGGTAAATCCTCTCCTGCACGTCCTCCGGCAGCGTAAGCAGCTCGTCAAGCGCGGCGTGCACGATACCCGGCGGCTTGAGCTGGCAATCGTGGAAGACGGTGCAGCCTTTCTCGCGAACCATACGGGTGACGAGCTCGGGAGCGAATTGCATATCGGACGAATAAAAGAAGGAATCGTTCACCAGCAGCGAATAGCTGATTTTGCCCGGAATGTGTTCCGTCCGGATCAATTCGACCCGCAGGCCCGGATGAAGCTCGAGCGCCTTGCCCTCTTCGAGCGGTTTGACCTGGAAAAAGTCTTCAAGCGTCTCATGCTCCCACTGCTGCAAACCTCCCTTTAGCGTATGCTCCCACAACGGTTCCAGAAGCTTGGCCGGAACGAATAGAATCGGCTTCTTGCGGAATTCGAATCGCATCCGGAACGCGATTTCCTCCAGCCCGCCGACATGGTCGCCGTGGATGTGCGTCACCAGCAGCGCGTCGATCTCATCGATCGGCTTGCCGAGCGCGTGAAGCGCGGCCGGAGCCGTAATGCCGCAATCGATCATAAGCGTAAATTCGTTTGCGAACAGAAGCGCGTTGTTATTGTAATAATTTTTGGCCCAGGCGCTGCCTGTTCCGAGCATTAGGATGTCCAAACCGTTGTTCCCCCTGCGTCCATTTTAATAGAATGTAACATTTTTACTTTCAAAATAAAAGAGCAATAGGCTAAAACCCCGATAGTCCCGTGACATTAGCCGCTTCCGCACCCATAGGCGAAACATACAATGGATCAGATATGCCGAAAGGGGCCAGCAGCGATGAGCAAAGCGAAAGCGGCTAAGAAGAAAAAGGTCCACTCCGACCGCAAGACGGTCCGGATGAAAATCGTGTTATCCGCAACCTGCGAAGCATGTCCGACGCCTTGCGCCAGAGGGATCCGATACCGGGAGCGGATGCGGATGCCCGGCGCGGTCGGCAGAGGCGTGCCGTGCATCCTTACCCGGACGGTCGGGTGATCGATAAGATTTCCCGGGCAAGCGCACCGTTCTACAGAAACCGACGAAATCGGCAGGAAAATTTTTTTTGCAGTGGCGCAACTTCGGAGAGTCCGGCGAGTATAACCATACATCCAGATAAAATCGGATGGAGGTTAGTTCATGAAGCTGAAGAAGCTGCTTGTCCTGGTCGTGCTTCTGTCCTTGTGGGGCGGCACGATGATGTTAGCGGACGCGGCCAGCCAGAGAGTGAAAGTGATCGTTAACGGTTCGGAGCTGAGCGAGTCGGGGCTTTTGGAGGAGAACAAAACTTATTTGCCTCTCCGCCAAATCGCCGGTACGTTGCAGTCACTGATCAGCTGGGACGATTCAACCGGGAAAGTCACCTTAAACAAACCGAACGTGCATATGTTTTTGTTTAAGGATACCACCGTGTTCGGCAAAGTAAACAAGGGCAGCAAGGTAACCTTCTCGGCCTGGGCCCAAGTGGACAGCCTGTTTACCGACATCTCGGCTTTCAAAATCGTCATCGCCGGTTCTGACGGCAAAGAAGAGCTGATCCAGTCGCAGGAGGTCACCTCCCAAAAGGATAATTTCTGGTTCCGCACGAAAGAGGTTCGCTACCAGTTCGATTCCGAAGGCAATTATCCGGTAAGAATGTATATGAAGCCGAGCGGAAGCGACGAGTGGAATCTCGTTTCCGAGAAGCTCATTATCGCCGAATAACGCGTAAGCGGGCGCCGTTCCGGCGGGTCAGTCGGGACGGCGCCCGCCGTTTGACCCGGGAAGTTCCGCATGGTACGATACGGAAGGAAAAACAAACTTTGCGAAACGAAATGAGGATGTGGCATGAGCGAGCATAAACACGGCGACGATTGCGGCTGCGGACACGACCACGACCATGAGCACGAAGAGCATGTATTTCTGGTTGAGGACGAGGAAGGCAACGAACGCGAAATGGTCATGGTTTATACGTTCGAATCGGAGGAAAAGGTGTATGCCGTATTGCTCGATCGCAACGATCCGGAAGCGGACGGCGTTATTTTCCGTATAGAAGAGGAAAACGACGAAGCTTTCCTGGTAGGGATCGAGGACGATGCCGAGTGGGACCGCGTGACCCGCATTTACGAAGAGATCGCCCAGCAGGAAAGCTGAGCGCCCGGGAAATAGAAAGACGGCTTGCAATCGCGGGATTGCAAGCCGTCTTTTAGTAAACGCGGCCGCCCGTCTTCGAAAGGCGCCGATGGAGGTTTTCTCATTTGCGCGGATTGTAATAGATAGTTCGGCCATTGAACATGGTCAGCTCCGCCTGCAAATGCTTGGCCAGATATTTACACAACTCATTGCCTTTGGCTTTGTCGCCGTGCGTGGCGTCGTCGGGCAGAACCACTTGAACGTAGTGGACGTCTTTGCCGTTCTCCGCCGTCCGGCCGACACCGAAAACGATGTAACGATAGAGCGGATCGGCTCCCTTCAGATAAAACCATCGATCTTCCTCGCCGGGCTTCGTTTCGATCGTATAAGGAAAGGCGGCATCCGCATATTCCCAATCGAGCTGCTTGCCGGTAAGCGATGTTTGTTCACGATATCGGTCGAGCCATTCTTTCACGCCGTCGAGCGACAGCTGTTCGACGGCCGAGCCGTCCACGAAACGTATGTAAGCGCTTTGACCCAAAACTGTCCACCCCCTTTCCTAGAATAGCACCGATACGAACCGGTGACAATACAAGGTTGGGTGAAGGCGATTGCAAACGAAAAGATGCGTTGACAGCCTCTGCTGGAAGTGAAGGGATCCATATTGAGCGTCGGAGCCGATTGCGGCAACGAACGAAAGGGCAGCCGCTCCCGAAAACGACGCTTTCGAGAGCGGCTGCCCTTTCATATGACTTCGATACAGGTTTTTTCATGCCCTTGTCGGCGGTAGCCGCTTGCTACGAAATCGCTTCTTCCTCGAAAATGACTTTGACGAACTCGATGCTGCGGTCCTCGGGTCCTTTTACCGGAAGGCCGACATCCACATGATCGACGATATAATCGATGTTTTCCTGCGAGATGACCTCGCCCGGCAGCAAGATCGGAATGCCCGGCGGGTAAACATAGATGAATTCCGCAATGATCCGCCCGGCGGATTCCTTGAAGGGCACGATTTCCGTTTCCCCGTAGAACGCTTCGCGCGGCGTCAGAGACAAGTGCGGGATTTCCGGGATTTTGACGACGAGCTCCTGCACTTCGCTCTTCTCGTGGTAGTCCTCGGACATGCGGCGCAGCGCGGCAAGCAAGGTGTCGATCGTTTCCCGGGTGTCGCCCGGCGTCACGAGGCACAAAATATTGTACATATCGCTGAGCTCGACTTCCAGATTGTAATGCTCGCGCAGCCAATTCTCGGTCTCGTATCCGGTAATGCCGAGGTGACGGACGTGAATCGTCAGCTTGGTCGGATCGTAATCGTACGTCGCCTCGCCGCCCAGTATTTCGTCGCCGACGCAGTACAGCCCGGGAATCTTGTTGATTTCCTCTCTGGCGTACCGGGCAAACCCGAGTGCATGCTCCGCGAGCTCGCGGCCGTGAAGCGCCAGGTTGCGGCGGGACGTGTCAAGCGAACCCAGCAAAATATAGGAGGTCGATGTCGTGGTCAGCATGCTGATGATCGTCTGCACGCGGTGCGGATTGATGCGGCCCGCGCGCACGTTCAGCACCGAGCTTTGCGTCATGGAGCCGCCGAGCTTGTGCACGCTGGTGGCCGCCATATCGGCGCCGGCCTGCATCGCGGAAATCGGCAGCTTCTCATGGAAATGGATGAGCACGCCATGCGCTTCGTCGACAAGCACCGGAATATCGTATTCGTGTACGAGATCGACGATTTCCTTTAGGTTTGCGCAGATGCCGAAATAGGTCGGATTGATGACGACGACCGCTTTGGCGTCCGGGTGCCTGTCCAAGGCGCGGCGCACAGAGCGGGTCGTAATGCCGTGATCGATGCCGAGATTCTCGTCGCGTGCGGGCGAAATGAAGACAGGCCGCGCGCCGGCGAAAATGATGGCGGACATAATCGATTTGTGCACGTTGCGCGGCACGATGATTTTGTCGCCCGGCGCGCAGACGGTAAGGATCATCGTCATGATGGCGCCGCTCGTTCCCTGCACCGAGAAGTACGTATAATCGGCGCCGAAGGCGTCGGCCGCCAGCTTCTGGGCCTCCTCGATGACGCCGGTAGGCTGGTGCAAGTCGTCGAGCGGAGCTATATTGATCAAGTCGATCGACAGCGCATTGTCTCCGATGAAGGAGCGGAATTCCGGGTCGCTGCCCATTCCTTTTTTGTGTCCGGGAATGTGGAACTGAACGGGATTGTTCTCCGCGTGCTTGCGAAGGGCGCTGAACAGCGGTGTGGATCGGTGATCCATCGCGGCATCCCAGCCTTTCCTGTGAAGTAAGCCAAACAAAGTAGAGTATAGCAAAAACAGGGGCGAATGCAAGCCGATAAGATGAAAAACGGCACGAGCCTTGTTCTTCATTTGTTCATTTCTCAACGCCCGGCAGTTATGGTACGATATTCGGGTGGAGGGAAGTCATACATGTTGAACAAACAACTCGCCGTGGTCATGGTCATGCTGATGACCGTGTTCATCGGCTTCGGCATCATCATACCGGTCATGCCGGAGTTGGTGAAAAGCGTCGATCCCGGAAAAGCGGAAATCCATAACGCGTTCATGCTTTCGATTTACTCGGCCGTTTCCTTTTTATTATCCCCGATCTGGGGCGGCTTGTCGGACCGGATCGGACGGCGGCCGATCATTCTGACCGGCGTGCTCGGCTTCGCGGCCAGCTTCCTGCTGTTCGGCCTTGCGTCCGACAATCTGGGGCTGATGTACGCTTCCCGGGTGCTCGGCGGATTGTTCTCCGGTGCGGTGACCTCGGTCATCGTCGCCTATGTGGCGGACGTCACGCCGCCGGAGCAGCGGACGAAAGGGATGGGCCTTGTCGGCATGTCGATCGGTCTCGGATTCACGTTCGGTCCGGCATTCGGCGGCTTCCTGAGCCGGATTTCACTTGAGACGCCGTTCTTCGCGGCCGCCGCGCTGGCCGCCGCCATCTTCGTTCTCGCGCTCGTCTTGCTGAAGGAATCGCTGCCCGAGGAGAAGCGGCGCGCACGCAAAGAGAAGTCGCCCTCGCGCTGGACGGCCTTCACCGGCCCGCTCAAGTATTTGTACGTGCTGGCGTTTTTCGTCTCGTTCTCGCTCGCCGGATTGGAGTCTACCCTGCAGTTTTTCGGCATGGTCCGTTTCGCCGTAACCCCGTACGAATTCGGCATCATGTTCTTTGTGAGCGGACTGGTCGGCGCCCTGGTGCAGGGCGGCGTCGTTCGCCGGCGCGTCAAGAAAGGGCAGGAGCCGGCATACATAGCGGCGGGCCTCGTTATATCGGCGGTCGGCTTTTTCCTGCTCGTCACCGCGAACGCGTTGTGGACGGCGACGTTATTCCTGGCGATTTTCGGCGTCGGCAACGCGCTGATCCGTCCGTGCGTCACATCGCTCATCACGCAGAAGACGAAGGTGGGACAAGGAGTGGCCTCGGGGCTGAGCTCTTCCATGGACAGCCTCGGGCGGATTATCGGTCCGCTGGCCGCCGCTTACCTGTTCCGGATTGAGCTGACGCTGCCGCTCATCGTCGGCGGCGCACTGTCGCTCCTGGCGCTGGTGCTGCTCTCGGGCTTCCGGATGGCGGACAGAGGGGCGGCGGATGCGGAACCGCGCCAGGCTTAAGCGGGTACTCTTTTATATTTGAAAAAGCTGCTCGCGCCGCCGTCATGCAAGACGGAAGCGGGGCAGCTTTTTTGCGTTCGTAATTCGGTGGGGGAGACCCCGCATGATTGCGCGCTCGACCGGCATCTCCATAATTTCCCCGTTCAACTGAAATTTCGCGATGATCGGCTTCAGCCGGCTTAGCACTTGCGTGATGAGCGCGTGCAAAAACGGATCGAAGCCGTCGTAGTCCGCATCCATTGGGCAGGCGACCCGGCTCGCGCCTCCGACTGAAGACCGATCTTTTTCCCGGTCCGCGGTCGAACGCAAAACCGGACCTTGGACGTTTCCGGCCGTTCGGCAAAAAAAGGTAAGCTAAATGCATGAGCGGCGGAAAGCTGCATCGCCAATAACGCTTGCGCTTGACGCAGCGCAAAGAATTAGACTCATGGGGCGGCAATCCGGCGGAAAGGGGTGACTTCGGTCACCGGCGAACCGGTGACTCCGGTTACCTCCTCCAGTCCGGCATTTGCGCTAAGATTGGTGTCAGACCAAACCAACCAAGGATGGGAAAGAAGGAGATCGGAAGGATGAGCGGGTTAACGAAATGGGCATTCAAAAACAAGGCGGCGATGTCGCTTGTCGTCGTCATGGCGCTGGTGGCCGGTGTATTCAGCTATCTGATGCTGCCGATGGAATTTCTGCCGGAGGCGGACAATCCGCAGGTGACGGTGACGGCCATCGGGCCGGGCTATGACGCCAAATCGATGGAGTCTCAAGTAACGGCTCCGATCGAGCAGGCGGTCGATCTGGTGAAAGGCAAGACCGCCATGTTCTCCGAATCGGGCAACGGATTCACGCGAATCAATCTGTCTTTCGATTCAAGCACCGATATGAAGCTGGCGGCGCAGGAGGTCGAGAAGGCGGTGGCGGGTGTGCAGTTGCCGGCGCGCGTATCCAAGCCGTTCGTGCTTCAGCTCAACACCTCGATGATTCCGGTGTCGTGGCTGACGATCGCGCTGGACGAAAGCCTGTCGGACCAGCAGAAAAGCGAGCTCGAAAACCAGATCGTGCGCGAGCTGCAAAAGGTGGAAGGCGTCGGCGCGGTTCAACTGTCAGGCAAATCGCAGCCGACGGTGAGCATCACGGCGGACCCGGCGAAGCTTGCGCAGCATAAAGTCTCCATTGGAACCTGAAGCATAAATGGCTGCCTTTGATGATTTCGGCTTTGCTCTTCTTCGGCTCGATCGGCGGATATTTCATGCTGCCGAAGGGCGCGATCGACTCCTCAAGCGCCGAAGCGATTATGGTCACGCTGGAATATCCGTCGGATACACCGACCGACAAGGTGCTCGCGGAGGGGGAGAAGCTCGAAGCGTTCCTTGTCGATCAGCCGGAGAAAAAGTGGGTTTACATGTCGGCCGGCAACAGCGAGGACGGCGCCAAATGGGGACAGGTAAGCGCGCCTACTCTGGTTACCTATCAGATCGGCATGAACAAGGGCGAAGACGCGGAAGCGATGATCGAGCGCATCAAGGAGAAACGCTCCGAGTATCCGGGAGCCGAATTGAACGCGTCAGCGATGAATTTCTTCTCCGCTTCCAGCGGCAGCGACATCTATATCGACGTCGCGGGAGAAGATCCCGCTCAACTTGCGGCGGCGGCCGAGCAAATCACCGGGAAAATCACCGGAATCGAAGGCGTGCTGAAGGTCAAGACGAATCAGGAGCAGAAAAGGCCGGTGTACATGTTCGAGGTTGACGCCCAGAAAGCGAAAGCCGAGGATGTGGCCATGCAGCTCCAGGGGATGCTGAATCCTATGCCGATCGGCAGTCTGAACAACGGCACGGCCGCAACGGCGGTTATGCTGCAGCCGATTGTTACGCCGCAGACGGAGGCCGACCTGGAGAAGCTGACGATTATGACGGAAGCGGGTGCCGTACCCGTATCGTCCGTAGCGAAGCTGGTCAGAACCGAAGAGCCGAGCATGTATTTCCATAAAGACGGCCAGACGTATATCCGCATTACGGCGACGGCGGAGTCCAGCAAGCTGTCGGTGGTCGGCGCGGAAATCGACAAGGTGATGAAGGACATCAAGCTGCCGGAGGGCGTCGACCAGCTTACGGGCGGGGCGTCGGCCCAGCAGGCGGATGATTTTGCGGAGCTTGGCGTCACGATGCTTGTCTCGATTATGATCGTATATCTGATCATGGTGATCACGTTCCGCACGCTGCGCGCGCCGCTTGCCATTCTGGTCTCGCTGCCGCTCGCCGCGATCGGCGCGGTGCTCGGTCTGATGATTACCGGCATATCGCCGGACTTCACCGCCGCGTTCGGCGCTCTGATGCTGATTGGCATCGTCGTCACCAACGCGATCGTGCTTGTCGACCGCATCAAGCAGAACGAGCAGCGCATGACGATCCGGGAAGCGATCCTGGATGCGTCCGGCACGCGGATGCGTCCGATTCTGATGACCGCCATCGCGACGATCTGCGCCATGCTGCCGCTCCTGTTCGGCACCACGGAAAGCGGCAGCATCGTATCCCAAAGCCTGGCGATCGTCGTAATCGGCGGCCTGGCTGTCGCAACGCTGCTGACGCTCGTGATCGTGCCTTGCGTGTACGAGGCGTTCTATTTCCTCAAATCGCGGAAGGAGCGCCGTCAGGCCGAAGCGGCAAGCATCGCGGCTTAAAAGCACGAAGCTCCACCGAAAAAGCCCCGCTCGAAGCGGGACCGTCCGGTATGGACCGTCTCCCCATCGGCGGAGCTTTTTTTTTGTCGTCAGGCGGCAACCCGCAGGTCGCAGCGCGCACCCGCCAACGCAAGGTGCAAAACCTGCACCTTGTTTTCGCCGTTTCACCCGTTTTGTCCAAACAAAGTGCAAAACCTGCACCTTGTTGACCCCTCATTCCGGATTTTGGCCGAAAACCGCGAAACAAGCTGCAAGCAATGCACCTTGATGTCCCATTGCCCCCGACCGCATGAAACAAGGTGTACAGAATGCACCTTACTTAGGTAGGTAGTCAGCGATCGTCGGCCCCAACTTCCAGCTGAAAAGCAACTTTTTCAACCACGCCGATTGACTAGAACGCCATGCGATAGAGCGGAATGAGCGTGTCGAACGTTTCCTCCACTTTGGCGATAAACGCTTCGCCGTCGGCGGCGATCGGGTCGTTGCGGTCGATATGGATGCCGCACAGCAGCTCCGACGCCTTCACCGTCCGGAGCCGTTTGAACAACGCTTCCAGATCGGCCTTTGTCATCGCGTCGTGGCGGGTGGCTGCCGAATCCATGTGGTCGCCGGACCAGACAAAATGATCCGGAATCGTTCTGCGGATCTCGTTCAGCTTCTTCAGACCGCTCTGCGCCAGCACGTCCTTGTTCGCCGATTCGTAAATGACCGCGAACAGCACGAACAAATGCGTGCCGAACAGCCCGACCTGAAAGTGCGGGTGCGCTTTGTAGCCGCGCTTGTTGTTCGCAAACGCGACCCAGGTGTCGTTCGGCGGATTGATCGTCCGGCGCGCATGCTTGGCGACGTGCGGAAACATTTCCTCGCCGCAGCGGACGGACAAGTACGGCGTCAGCCGTTCGCCGAGCATGTGCAGCTTCGGGCGGACCCGCTCGATCAGCGCGGACATCCGGCCTTCCAGGCCGGGGACGGCGAATACGTCGAAATCCTCCGGACCGAAGCCGGGGAAAGGGGCTGCCGCGGGCTCCCGCCCGGCGCGCGCGCCCGATTGCAGATCAATGGTCATCAGGTTTATCTCCTCCGTATGTAGTTGAAACCGGGTTACAGCTTCAAATAAAAAATAGCGATTTGCGTCCGGTCGCGCAGCTCGAGCTTGCCGAGTATTTCCGAGATGTAATTTTTCACGGTCCCTCGCTGAGAAAAAGCGCGCCGGCAATTTCCTTGTTCGACTTGCCGGCCGCAATATGTCTTACGATTTCCCGTTCGGCGGGCGTCAAGCCGAAGGCGCTTAAATCCTTGGCGGCCGGAGCCGCGGCTCCTTGGACGGCGGATTCCGAAGGGCGGGCGCCCAGCATGCCCGCCAGCTTGCGGGCGATGTCGGGATGGACGAGCACCGCGCCTTCATGCACCGTTTTGATGCCGGAGACGATGCGGGCGGGCGGCACGTTTTTCAGCAAATAGCCGTTCGCGCCGTTGCGGATCGCCTCCGCGATATAATCGTCGTCGTCGAAGGTCGTAAGGATCGGCACGGCCAGCGTAAGCAGCCCCAGGTTCGCCGTCCACACCAGCGCAGTGTCCGCTTGGGCGAACGTGAAGTTCATCACAAGCAGGCTGCCGGCGGCGAACAAGGCGCTCACGCTTGTCGATCCGATCGTCATGTAGACGGCGATCAGGCAGGCATAGAGCGTAAAGAACAGCAGGCCGCCATAGACCGAGGCGTACCAGCCGAACCATACGATCTCCGCCGGCAGCAGCCACGGAGCGAGAGCCAGTTTGACGACCCCGAGCCGGATGAGCAGCAGGCCGGCCAGCAGCCAAGCGACATATTCCGCATAGGAAGGGATGTCGTACAGCAGCGCGGTCGCCACGCTGGGCAGCAGCACCAGCAAATGCCGTGTTCAGGCGAGCAGGACGTTCATCGTTTCGTTCCCCCACTATCGCAAATGAACCCAAGTCCCCATCATTATAACATGACTTTCGTCATCCCGCTTCCGCCGAAACGGTGACCGGCGATAGCTGCGGACCGCGGGCGCCGACGTTACAATATAATCATCCGGCAAGGCTATCAGCGGGGAAGGGGAATGACCGATGACGTTCGTCACATTCGATAATGTCGTTAAAACCTACGATTCGAAAATCAGCGTGGACCACCTGTCGCTTACGATCGACGAAGGGGAGATATTCGGCCTGCTGGGCCCGAACGGAGCGGGCAAAAGCACGACGATTCACATGCTAGTCGGCCTGCTCCCCCCGAGCCGCGGCGATAAACGGTCGGCGGGCATTCCGTCACCGCCCGGCCGCTTGAAGTAAAACGGTTAACCGGTCTCGTACCGCAGGAGCTCGCGATCTATGAGCACCTGACGGCTGCCGAGAACGTGACCTTTTTTGCGAAGCTGTACGGCCGCCGCGGCCGCCGCCTTCAAGACAGCGTGGAAGAAGCGCTCGATTTCACCGGACTGCTCCGGCAAGGAGCGGCCGTCGACGTTCTCGGGAGGCATGAAGCGGCGGCTGAACATCGCTTGCGCGATCATGCACCGCCCGAAGCTGATCATTATGGAGGCGCTCAGCTCGGCGGCATCTCGCTTTATTTGGCCATTCTGCTGATGACGGCGGCTCTTTTGCTCGCTTTCGGCGCCTGGGTGCTGCAGCCGGCGCAGCGCGCATTCGGCGGCTGACCTCCCGGCCGGAATCATAGCGACCCGTTCTGGTCCCATGGCGATGGGATGAAGGAAGGGTTTTACTTTTCGCCTTCCTCACAGGCCGTTTATTTCCGATTAATCCGGGCGGTGCTGAAAAATAGTCAATAAACCAAGTTGCCAGAACATAAAATGGAGTATAAACTGTTTGTAAGCACAAATTGTCAGAACATTTCGTCAACAACGCAATGGGGGAGGAATTGCCGTGAACAAGAGCTACGAAGTAGAATATTGCAACCTTGAAATCCGTTTTGATCGCCGGCAAATCCATAATTTGATCCGCGATTTGATCCAGGCGGGCTACTCCCTTTATTGGAGCGAGACCGAGGCGCAGTTTCTCATCTCGATCCGCACGGGCCGCAAGCTTGTCAAGCTGCGGTTCCAGCGCATCCGGAGCCGCTACAAAATCGTCGGGGACTACGTCATTAAAGACGAAAAGCTGTCTGTGCTGCTCGAAAGGCTGATCAACGATTCACGCGGCCATGCGGTAGTAAAAAGGATCAAGGACAGGCAAATCGTGATCGAGAGCATTATGTTCGGTGAAATCATCCGTCTGGTGGAGGTGTCGGGAATGGAACATCGGATTATTTACCAGAAAAAAACAAGTATCTCGACCGAGGAGATGATGCAAGCCTTCCAATCGAAAAGGGCCGAGGAGCGGGTTCCGGTCCTGCGGCTTGAGATCGATTACGAATTGGCTTCGCTGTCGGAAGCGCTGCGCGAAGGACGGGGCGAGGATGCGGCCGCGGCCAAGGAACGGCTGGCGGCGCTGCGCACGGAGATGCTGCAGCTTGAATTGTGAGGGTGATGAAGAGGCGATGACGGTACGCGGGCTATATAAAAAGCTTTATTAGCTTCTCTCTGCGGCATGCGGAGAGAAGCTTTTTTGCCGGAAGGCGGTTGCATCCTCGGCCGCCGTGCAATAGAATGGGTTTCAGTGAAACCTTGCAGACGATGGACAAAGGGAGATGGACATGAACGGAGGCGGACCGCAACAATCGTCCGTCATACTCGCGGTCGATTTGGGTACGACGAGCGCTAAAGTATTGGCGATTGAGACAGACACTTTATTGCGGCTAGATGCGGGAGGAATGGGGCGCTTATTATAGCGAGAACGGAACGCGGCTATCCGCTGCTCACCCCCGAGCCCGGCTATGCGGAGCAGGATCCCGACCGGACAGCGGCAGCCCTCGCGAAGCGGTCAGGTAGGCCGTCGATACGGCCGCCCGTTCGCAAAGGCGCGCCTGGCGGTCGCGTTCAGCTCGGCATGCATGCGCTCATTGCCGTCGGCGCCGACGGCAAGCCGATCACGCTATGCATCACGTGGGCGGATCTGCGCGCCGCCGCTTTGTTCGCGGCGCAACTGATGGAGGGGATCCGGCGCGGAAGCCGGCTGGATTTCGGAAACTTGCCGGCCTAAGGTTTTCTTTCGCGGGCAAAAAGAGTAAAATGGGGTTATTGTGAAAAATACGAGATGAAAAAGGATGGACGAACCAAAATGGCGAAACAGCAAATCGGTGTCATCGGCATGGCCGTCATGGGCCGCAATCTTGCGCTCAATATTGAAAGCAGAGGATTCACCGTTTCGATCTTCAACCGTTCCCGGGAGAAGACGGACGATGTGATGAAGGAAGCCGCGGGCAAAAATCTGCATCCTACATATACGATCGAGGAGTTCGTGGAGTCGCTTGAGACTCCACGTAAGATTCTGATCATGGTCCAGGCGGGCGCCGGTACGGACGCGACGATCGACGCGCTTGTTCCGCTGCTTGCGGAAGGCGACATCATTATCGACGGCGGCAACGCCTACTTCGTTGACACGCAGCGCCGCAGCAAGGAGCTGGGGGCCAAAGGCTTCCGCTTCATCGGAACGGGCGTATCGGGCGGCGAAGAGGGTGCGCTGAAAGGTCCTTCCATTATGCCGGGCGGCCAGGAATCGGCCTATAAGCTGGTCGAGCCGATTCTGACGGCGATTTCCGCCAAGGTCAACGGTGAGCCTTGCTCCACTTACATCGGACCGGACGGCGCGGGCCACTACGTGAAAATGGTGCACAACGGCATCGAATACGGCGACATGCAATTGATCTGCGAAGCTTACCACCTGCTGACGGCCGTGCTCGGCGTAAATACGGAAGAGCTTCATCAAATTTTTACCGAATGGAACAAAGGCGAGCTCGACAGCTACCTGATCGAGATCACGAAGGACATTTTCGCGAAATATGATCCGGAAACGGGCAAGCCGATGGTGGATGTGATCCTCGACTCCGCCGGCCAGAAAGGCACGGGCAAGTGGACGAGCCAAAGCTCGCTCGATCTCGGCGTGCCGCTGTCGATCATTACCGAATCCGTGTTCTCGCGCTTCCTGTCGGCGATGAAGGAAGAGCGCGTCGCGGCCGGCAAGCTGCTTAAGGGCCCGCAAACGCAGCCGTTCCAAGGCGACAAGCAGGCGTTCATCGAAGCGGTGCGCAAAGCGTTGTTCGCCAGCAAAATTTGCTCCTACGCCCAAGGCTTCGCCCAGATGCGCGCGGCGTCCGAGGAGTATGGCTGGAACCTGCGCTATGGCGACATCGCGATGATTTTCCGCGGCGGCTGCATCATCCGCGCCCGCTTCCTGCAGAACATCAAGGACGCGTACGACAAAGACCCCGAGCTTCGCAACCTGTTGCTCGACGAGTACTTCAAGAATGTCGTCGAGTCGTATCAGGACGCTTGGCGCGAGGTCGTGGCGACGGCCGTCAAGCACGGCATTCCCGTGCCGGCTTTCGCGAGCGCGATCGCTTACTACGACAGCTACCGCAGCGAGCGGCTGCCGGCCAACCTGCTGCAGGCGCAGCGCGATTATTTCGGAGCGCATACGTTCAAGCGGATCGACAAGGAAGGCTCGTTCCACTTCGAGTGGCTGGAAAACTAAGCTTTGCTTCCCGTTTCGCGGACCGACTCGGTCAGCCATGAACGCAGCCGGTCGATCTCCTTTTCGCCCCCGGGCCTGCGATGGATCAGCACCATGGCGGCCTCCGCGAAGCAGCTGAACGTTTGCAACAGCTGTGGCCGCGGCAGATCCGAGACAATGGGATCGCCGTCGGCCACTTTCTTTTTCATGAACTCGAGCACCCATACCGCATCTTCTTTGCAGAACGGCCTGTCGGGATCGAGAATTTGGTTCAGCCTTTTATCGGGGGCATGCTGGTACTGGACGGTCATGCTACACCATCACTCCGGTTTCTCGTATAGAATTTGGATATTATCATCCTTACGGCAGCGCGCGGCTTTTTATACGCGGCAAGGCAACCTTTTTTTCGTCGCAGCCGCGGCTCTCGCATTCTTCCCTAAATGTAAACGGCTGTGGTATCATTAGCGAAAACAAGGATATACACGGTGACGAACCCAATGAACAATGACGAGAAGGCCGTAAGCGGCCTGACGCTGTTTGCCGGAGTAGCGGCCGGCGGCGCGGTCGGAGCGGCAGCCCGCTATGGACTGGGCTTGTGGCTTAACCCGGAACCGTTCTCCGGATTTCCCTGGGGAACGCTTGCGGCTAATGCGGCGGGATGTCTCCTGTTGGGAGCGCTGACCGGTTATGCTTCGGTGCGCGGCATGCACGCGTTCTGGAAAGAGACGATCGGGACAGGCGTGATCGGATCGTTCACCACGTTCTCGGCGTTCGGTGCGGAAACCTTCGGTCTGCTGCGGAACGGCTATGTGGGACTCGCTCTTCTGTATGCGGTTTTATCGATCGCTTTGGGCTATTCGGCGGCGCGCGCCGGCCTGACGATTGGCGGGAGCGTCCGAAAAAGGGGCGGGAACTTTGGGTGAGCTGGGGCTGGTGCTGCTCGTCGCGGCCGGCGGCGCGGCAGGTTCCGTGCTGCGGTATGCGATCGGGCGGATTATCGTCTCCCGGGGAAAGGCGCCCTATTGCGGCACGCTGACGGTAAACTTGTCGGGCGCTGCGCTGCTCGGTCTGTTGTACGGGTTGGCATGGCACGAGAAGTATACGGAGGGACTGCTGCTGCTCGGCACCGGCTTGCTGGGCGGGTATACGACGTTCTCGACGCTGATGGTGCAGCTTGCCTCGATGCGCGAGGCGCGGTCGAACCGCTTGTCGGCAGCTTATTTTATGTATACGTTCGGAGGCGGCTTGCTGCTGACGGCCTGCGGCTTCTTGGCGGGCCGATGGTTGAACTAATTCGGCTACATACAACAAAGGAGAATGGAACTGACATGGACGTTATGGTTAACCCGACGCCCGAGTTGAAAGGCGACATTCAAGCTTTATCCTCCAAAAACTACACGACGAGATATTTGCTCGTCGCGGCGCTTGCCGAAGGGACGAGCACCGTTTATTACCCGGCACGCAGCGAGGACAGCGATGCGATGCGGCGCTGCATCCGGGACCTTGGCGCAACCGTCGAGGAAGACGGCGAGAAAATCGTCATAACCGGCTTCGGCCGCAGCCCGAAGGACGTGAAGGAGCTGAACGTCGGCAATGCCGGAGCGGTTCTCCGCTTTCTGATGTCGGTGGCGGCGCTCTGCCCCGAGGTGACGTTCGTCAACGTGTATCCGGACTCGCTCGGCAAGCGTCCGCATGACGACCTGATCGACGCGCTGCGGCAGATCGGCGTCGAGGTCGATCATAACGGCGGCAAGCTGCCGATCACGATCCGCGGCGGCCAACCGAGGGGCGGTAAAATCCGGGTGTCCGGCAATGTGAGCTCGCAGTTTCTGAGCTCCCTGCTTTTTCTTACCCCGCTGCTGCCGGAGGACAGTGAAATCGAAGTGCTTCATGATCTGAAGTCGAAGGTCGTCGTCGGGCAGACGCTCGAAGTGCTGGAGCAGGCCGGCATCGTCATTCATGCGAGCGATGATCTCATGCATTATCGCATCCCGGGCAATCAGTCCTACCGGGCGAAAACCTATGTCGTGCAAGGCGATTACCCCGGCTCGGCGGCGGTGCTGGCCGCCGCGGCGGTCACGCATTCGGACGTCACGATTCGGCGCCTTGAAGAGAAGAGCAAGCAGGGCGAACGCGCGGTCGTCGACGTTCTGCGCATGATGGAGGTGCCGCTGACGCACGCTGACGGTATCGTCAATGTAAAAGGGAACGGCAAGCTTAAGGCTGGAGACTTCGACGGCGACGCGTTTACCGACGGCGTGCTGGCGATGGTTGCGGCGGCGGTGTTCGCCGAGGGCACCTCCCGTTTCTACAATGTCGAGAATTTGCGCTACAAGGAGTGCGACCGCATCACCGATTATTTGGCGGAGCTCCGCAAGGCGGGTGCCCATGTGGAGGAGCGGCAGAGCGAGATTATCGTTCATGGGCGGCCCGAAGGCGTCGAGGGCGGCGTGGAGATCGACGCCCATTACGATCACCGCGTCATTATGGCGCTGACGGTCGTCGGCTTGCGGGCGAAGGCGCCGATCCGGATACGCGATGCGCATCATGTCGCCAAATCGTATCCGATTTATTTCGACCACCTGAAGGCGCTGGGCGCGAAAGTAGAGTGGATCGAAGATTAAGGGCGAGAATCAAGCGGTTGTATGATCCATTCATTAAAGGAGGCGTTTGCTATGGCGTATCAAAATCCGTCCCGTGAGGAAATCAAGGAGATTTTGCAGTCGTCCGATACGATCGCGGTCGTCGGGCTGTCCGATAACCCCGAGCGGACCTCCTACATGGTGTCGCAGGCGATGCAGGCGAAGGGCTACCGGATTGTCCCGGTCAATCCGAATGCCGAGACGATTCTTGGCGAGAAAAGCTACGCTTCACTGCGTGACATTCCGTTTCCGGTCGACATCGTTAACGTTTTCCGACGCAGCGAGCATTGCGCCCCCGTAGCGGAGGAAGCGGCGGCAATCAGGGCGAAGACGCTGTGGCTGCAGCTGGGCATTGTGAACGAGCACGCCGCGGAAATCGCTTCGGGCGGAGGACTGAACGTCATTATGGATCGGTGCATCAAGGTTGAGGACTCGATTTTGCTGCCGCAAGGGAAATAATCCTGATCGTAAACCGGATAAAATGCACGGCGAACTCCCACAATAAGAGAGGCTTCAATCTCCTGACGGGATGTTGGAGACTATTCCCCTCTGTTTAAGGAGGATACGCCGAATGTATCAACCAGGCATGTATCAGAACAACCAGTCGTTCGGGCAAACGAATACGGGCCGCTTCCAGCAATCCGGCTTCGGGCCGACGCCGGTTCAGCGCTCGGCGGCTACAGGCTTTCAAGCGGGTACCCAAGGCTTCGGCACGACGAGCGGCTTTACGGGCGGCTTTCAAAGCCAGCAAGGCCAGGAGGTTCATCCGGTGTACCGCGCGCAGAACCAGCGGGCGCAGGAAGGCCCTGTGATTCAACAGCTTGGTTACCAAGCTGGAGTTCAACAAGGTTATGCTCCGGCTTCCGGCAGCTTCGGGGGCGGCTCGATGATGGGCGGTTCTTCGATGATGGGCGGTTCTTCGATGATGGGCGGCTCGTCCGGGGGTGGTTTCCAAGCTCAACAACGCCAACAAGGCCAAGAGGTACACCCGGTATATCGCACGCAGAACCAACGTGCCCAGGAGGGCCCTGTGATTCAACAGCTGGGCTACCAGGCCGGCGTGCAAGGCGGCTACAACCAAGGTATTGCGAACCAAGGTTTTGCCAACCAAGCCTCCGGCATCTCGTTTACTGCGCCCGCCGCACAGTTCGGCGCATCCGGCGCATCGTACTCGTCCCCGTCCTTCGGACAAAACCAATTTCAACAATCGTCTTTCCAAGGAGGTGCCGTTACGCCGGAAAATCCGGTCTACCGTTTGACGAACCAGGCGCAGCAGGAAGGCCCTGTCCTTTCGAGGGTCGGCTACACGACCGACGGTGTAGGCATCAGCTCCCAGTTCGGCGGAACGAGCGGCTACCAACGTTTCTAATTCGCGCGCTGCCAACGCCAAGGCGGACCTTCCCCGGTCCGTCTTTTTTCTGTATTGTGTTCTAGGGTGTTTTTGCTGCGGAGGTTGTTCGGGGGAAGAGCGACTTGTTTGTGCCCGTTTCCACCTTAGTGGGGCTAAGTGGATCAGGAAACGGGCGCGAAACGGAGCGAAGACGCCGAACAACCGGAGCCCTAACGGAGCGAAGACGCCGAACAACCGGAGCTTAACCGGAGCCTTTGACAAAAATACAGCCAGCGCTTACCATCGTAATAGACTATGCTCGTAGAGAAAGGAGACTCGTGTGAAGCTTATCGGGAATTTGCAGCAATTCGGGCGCGCTCTGATGCTGCCGATGATCATCCTTCCTGCGGCCGCGGTGTTTCTTTCTCTTGCCACGCTGCCGTGGGGCGCGTGGGGGATGGCGCCGATGGCGGGCCATTTGCAGAAGGCGGGCGACATTCTGTTTTATGTGCTGCCCTTCCTGTTCGCGGTAGGCGTAGCGCTCGGCATCACCGGCAACGCCGGCGCCGCCGGGATGGCCGCATTGGCCGGTATGTTCATCTATACCGCCATCACCGGCTCGTTCAGCGCGCTCGAAATCCAGCCGACGGTGCTGATCGGCGTCTTGATCGGCATAACGGCCGGATACAGCTATGAGCAGTTTAAGGAATTCAAGCTGCCCGAATACATACAATTTTTCGGCGGGCCGCGGTTCGTGCCGCTGTTCGTCAGCTTTCTGACGGTCGCTTTCTCGATCATCATGGTCGAAATTGCGCCTTCCATCCAGGACGGCATGGCCAAGCTCGGCGATGCCGTGTCGATGGCGGGCGGCTTCGGCGTGTTCCTGTACGGGTTCATTTATCGAATCCTGGTCGTGTTCGGGCTGCATCATCTCGTCAGCCATGCGTTCTGGTTCCAGGTCGGCGCTTATGAGACGGCGGGGGGAACGATCGTGTACGGCGATCTTCCCCGGTTTTTTGCCGGCGATCCGACGGCGGGAGCGTTTATGGGCGGCATGTATCCGACGACGATGTTCGCCCTGCCGGCCATCGCGCTCGCCATCATTCAGGAGGCGAGGGAGGATTTGAAGCCCAAAATCCGCAAAACCTTTTTGTCGGCGGCGATGGCCTCGTTCCTGACGGGCGTAACGGAGCCGGTCGAATTCGCGTTCATGTTCGTGGCGCCTTATTTGTTCGTGATCCATGCCGCGTTGTCCGGCATCGTCATGTGGGTGACGTATGCAATGGGCATCCGTCACGGCTTCTCCTTTTCGGGCGGCGCGTTCGATTTTCTCATTAATCTCCATCTGTCGACCAAAGGCTGGCTGCTCATCCCGATCGGCATCGTGACGGGCATCGTCTATTATGTGCTGTTCCGGTGGGCGATACGCCGGTTCCGGATTCCGACTCCGGGCCGTGAGGAAGGCTCGCAGCTTGACGATTGGGCCGGCGACATTCCGTACCGCGCCCCGCTTATTTTGCAGGCGATCGGCGGCAAGGACAACATCATCCAGATGGAAGCCTGCATTACGAGGCTGCGCCTGAAGCTGGCGAACGACAAGCTGCTGGACATCAATGCGCTGCGCGGACTCGGCGCCGCCGGCGTCATCCGGCTCGGCGGGGGCAATGTGCAGGTCGTATTCGGCACGTTCTCCGAGCTGATCCGCGAAGAGATGGTGAAGGCGCTGAAACGCGACCTGACCCGCGTGCAGTTCAGCTCGCCCGTGCAAGGGCGGATGATTCCGCTGGATGAAGTGCCGGACCAGATTTTCGCGGCCCGGATCGTCGGACAGGGCGTCGCTTTTATGCCCGAACGGGGAGAGGTGGTGTCGCCGGTCAAAGGCGAAGTGATCCACCTGCATGCTTCCAGGCATGCGATAGGCATCCGTACGCCGGAAGGGCTTGAGGTGCTGCTTCATATCGGAATCGATACGTCGCTGCTGAAGGGTGAAGGGTTTACGGCTTATGTGCGGGAGGGAGACCAGGTCGCGCCGGGGCAGCTGCTCGTCCGTTTCGATATGATGTACGTCAAAAGCGCGAGCGCGTCGCTGGCCACGCCGATGGTCATCACGAATCCCGAAAAGGTCCGTTCATGGAGCTACGCGCCCTTCAAAGGCGTGAAAAAAGGGCAGGCGTCCGTCATGTCGGTCGTGCTGGAAGAGAGAAACGGTGGAGGAGAGAAACCATGATACAAGGGATTGGCGCATCCGCAGGCATCGCAATCGGCAAAACGTTCGTTTTGCCGAATTGGGAGTGGGATTTGCCCGAGCAGAAAATCGATGTGCCGGATTTGGCCAAGGAGTTCGAGCGGCTGTATGAAGGCATCCGCACCTCGAAGCATGAAATCGAGCAAATCAAGGATGAGTTGGCCGAGGTGGTAGGCACCGAGGAACGGAACATTTTTGACGCGCACCTCGCCATTCTGAACGATCCGGTATTCATGAATGAAATACAGGGCATCATCAAGCGGCAGTACAAGGCGGCGGAGGTAGCCGTCAAAGAGGCGATCGATCATTTTGTGACGATGTTCGATCTTCTTGACGACGAGTACATGAAGGAACGGGCCATCGATATCAAGGACGTCGGCAACCGGCTGTTGAAGCATTTGCTGGGCGCGCCGGAAATAACGCTTCCGTCCGACACGCAGCCGTTTATTCTGGTGGCGAAAGAGATTTCCCCTTCCCAGCTTGCCCATCTGAATCCGCAGCATGTGCTCGGCATCGCGACGGTTACCGGAAGCACCACGTCGCACTCGGCAATCATGGCCAGAGCGCTCGGCATTCCGCTGGTGGTCGGCCTTGATGTGGATCTGGAGGAGCTTGTCGTGACAGGCGACCGGATGGTGCTCGACGGCGGAACCGGCGTTGTCATTTTGAATCCGACAACCGAGCAGATCGATGCGTATTCGGAGCTGCAGAACCGCCATGCCGAGCGTCAGGACAGCCTGAAGGCGATCGCCGGCTTGCGCGCGGTGACGCCGGACGGCAAGGAAATAGAGCTGGCCGCGAACATCAGCTCGCTCAAGGAGCTTGAGGTTGCACTGCAAGCCGGCGCGATGGGCGTCGGCCTGTTCCGCACCGAATTTCTGTACATGGACCGGAACAGGTTCCCGGAGGAAGAGGAGCAATTTGAAGTGTACAAGGCGGTGGCGGAACGTCTGGACGGCAATCCGCTGATCATCCGCACGCTTGACATCGGCGGCGACAAGCAGCTCGATTATTTCGAGGTGGGCCATGAGGAGAACCCGTTTCTCGGCTACCGCGCGATCCGGATCAGCCTGGACCGGAAGGACCTTTTCAAGACGCAGCTTCGGGCCGTTCTGCGTGCCAGCGCGTTCGGCAGCGTGAAGGTGATGTACCCGCTGATCTCCTCGGTCGAGGAGGTGCGCGGCGCGAAGGCGGTTCTGGAGGAAGTGAAAGCGGAGCTGAACCGCGAAGGGAAGGCGTTCGACGACGGGATCCAGAACGGCATTATGATCGAGCTGCCGGCCGCGGTCTCGATTGCCGAGTTTTTGGCCGAAGAGGTCGATTTCTTCAGCATCGGCACGAACGATCTGGTTCAGTTCGCGTTGGCGGTCGACCGGATGAACGAGAAAATATGCCACCTGTATCAGCCGTTTCATCCCGCCGTGCTGCGGATGCTGCGGACAACCGTCGAAGCGGCGAAGCGGAAAGGAATCCATGTCGGCGTTTGCGGCGAGCTTGCGGGCGATCCGAGGGCGCTTCCGCTGTGGCTCGCTTTGGATGTCGACGAGCTCAGCATGTCCTCGCATGCGATTCTGCCCATAAAAGAACGGCTGCTCTGCACGACGCGCAGAGACAGCCGCGAGCTGCTGAATCGTTTGGAAGCTTGCCGGACGGCGGGAGAGCTGATCGGCGAGCTGGAGGCGTTCAAGCAAGCCGTGGACACCGGTTTGCCGTCGGCCGCTCCCGAGGCCAGCGACTCCGGACGGTGATCGGTCGAACGGACCGACAGGTTATTGCCGCTGCCCGGACTTAAGCGCGTCGACGAACGCTTTGCCGTAAGGCGGCAAATCCGGCGGCCTGCGCGCCGAGATGAGATTGCCGTCTACGACGACGGGCTCGTCCAGCCATTCTGCGCCAGCGTTCTCCATGTCGTCCCGGATGCCCGGGGTGGAGGTCACTTTGCGGCCTTCCAGGATTTTGGCCGAGATCAGCACCCAACCCGCATGGCAGATTTGTCCGATCGGCTTGCCGGCTTCGTCCATTTCGCGCACGAGCTGCAGCACCTTCGGATACCGCCTTATTTTGTCCGGCGCCCACCCGCCGGGCACGAGCAGGCCGTCGAAATCGGCGCTGCGCGCTTCATCGTACGACAGGTCGGCCACGGCCGGCACGCCGTACTTGCCGATATGCTTTTTCCCCTTCTCGGGACCGGCAAAAACGACGTTCACGCCTTCCTCGCGCAGCCGGTATACGGGATACCAAAGCTCCAAATCTTCAAATTCGTCATCGACGAGCGATAATACGTTCATATGATCGAGCGGCATCATTTTCCCTCCCTGATTCGTATGATCGAATGCTTTTTCAAGTCCTATTGTAACGAAGGAGGTTCCATGAAGCAAACGGGTAGCTCTGTCGGGCCCTTTTCGACGCGGGCCTTGCGCTGGCTGGCTCCGCTGGTGTGGATGGCGGTCATTTTCTGGTTTTCCTCGCGCGAGGGCGACGACCTGAACGGCTGGCTGCCCTGGTTTCAGCAGTGGATTCCCGGCATGTCGGGCTTTGATTGGGGACATTTCGTTTCCTATTTTATTCTTGCCGTCGCGTTCGCTTACGCTTTCGGCGGGGCGTCGCTGCGCTTGCGGACGAAAGCGGTCATCGTGCTTCTCTGCATGCTTTACGGCGTCACGGACGAGTACCATCAGTCGTTTGTGCCCGGACGGGCTCCGGACGTGCAAGATCTCGTCAACGATACGATCGGCGCGTTTTTGGCGATGCTGGCCTTATCCGTTCCGCCGGTCCGCAACGTTTGGCGGCGAATCGCGTCCTAGTCCGATCGCCGGCCGATCGCCGGCGTTAAGCCAAAAATTACAACCTCCCGGCTTGAAGGAGTTTCCGAGGGTCTGGTCGAATACCTTTATCGTTACGAATGCGCCTTTACCGAGGCGACATTCGCGCTTTAGTATGAAGGAGTGACCGATTTGCAGAAAAGGTGCCCTTGCGGAAACGATATGTACATCAGAATGCGCACAGTGATTTATTCGGGCAGGGTGGAAATCGACAACGTGCCGGTTTATTCCTGTCCGGTGTGCAGCAGAAGCGAGGTGTTCCCCGAGGTGAAGCCGGATTTGACCGGGCTGATCGGAAGGCTGGGCGCCAAGCCGGAGAAGCAAACCTTTTCGTTCAACGAATGGAATGAATGGGCGGACGTGTTGCTGAAGGCTTGTTCGGACAAAAAGCAGCCCGATCGGTCGGATGTCAACCGTCTCATTGAGGAACGCGTAAACGCTTTGCTGGATATGTATCTGCTGGCCGATTCGCTGAACGACGCCGCTTGGCGGGAAGAACTGCAGAAGCGGCTGTCCCAGTTCAGCCGACAGGTGCCGAATACATAAACCGTCCGTAGGCCGCCGACTCTTCCCCGTTGCCCGTGCGCATTGCGAAAAGTAAAAAATTGTCGTATCATTACGGTAATGATTTGTTTTCACAGTGAACGGCCCCAGAACAAAATATGAATTAATGGAGAGAAGGCACGTGACGGTAACCATTTACGATGTAGCAAGAGAAGCAGGCGTTTCCATGGCCACGGTATCCCGGGTCGTGAACAACAATCCGAACGTCAAGCCGCAAACGCGCAAGAAGGTATTCGAGGCGATCGAGCGGCTCGGCTATCGGCCGAACGCGGTTGCCCGCGGCTTGGCCAGCAAAAAAACGACTACGGTAGGGGTCGTCATTCCCGACATCTCCAATGCGATTTTCGCGGAAGTAGCCCGCGGAATCGAAGATATCGCCAATATGTATCACTACAATATCATTCTATGCAATGCCGACAAGCGCAAGGAAAAGGAAATCCGCGTCGTGAACACGCTGCTTGAGAAGCAGGTGGACGGGCTGCTCTTCATGGGCGGGACGGTGACGGACGAGCATCTGCAGGCGTTCAAGACGGCGAACGTGCCGATCGTGCTGTGCGCGACGACGGACGAGCACGGCACGATGCCGGCGGTCGATATCGACCATGAGGCGGCCGCTTACGATGCCGTGAAGGCATTGATCGAGCGAGGCCACAAATCGATTGCGATGATCAGCGGAACATTGCAGGATCCGGCAAACGGCTATGCGCGTTTCCAAGGCTATAAGCGGGCGCTTGTGGATGCGGGCATCGCCTACGACGAAGACTATGTGCGCGTCGGCAATTACCGCTACGAATCGGGCGTCGATGCGATGAAATATTTCCTGGAGCTTCCTGACCGTCCGACGGCCGTATTTTCCGCAACGGACGAAATGGCGATCGGCGCGGTGCACTGCATCCAGGATTTCGGTCTCAAGGTGCCGGAGGACATTTCGGTCATCAGCGTCGACAACACCCGGATGGCTTCCATGGTGCGTCCGAAGCTTTCCTCGGTCGCCCAGCCGATGTACGATATCGGCGCCGTGTCGATGCGTCTGTTGACGAAGCTGATGAAAAAGGAGAACGTCGAGCAGGCGCGCGTCATTTTGCCGCACGAGCTCATTTCCCGGCAATCCGTCGCGGCGCTTTGACCGGTCTGTCCGCGTGCGTTTAAAGTCATGCCATGCAACGGCTTCGTCCTCTTAACAGACGGCGGAGCCGTTTTACGTTTACAGGCTGCGGGGGCGCGCGGAACTTATTCGGCAAATGATGAAAGGAGACGATTCATTTTGAGATACGGCAAAATCGGCATAATGGGCGCGATGACGGAGGAAATCGAGCTGCTGCACCGCCACGTCGACGCAAAACATAAACGTTCCAAGGCGGGAATCGACTATGTGGAGGGAACGCTGCACGGCAAGCAGGTGGTATTCTGCAAATCGGGTGTGGGCAAAGTCAATGCCGCGGTGTGCACCCAGGTGTTGATCGATCAGGGCGTGGACTGCGTATTGTTCACGGGAGTGGCCGGCGCGCTGGATCCGGAGCTTGAGGTCGGAGACATCGTCATTTCAACAAGCTGCATGCAGCACGATATGGACGTAACGCCGCTCGGTTTTCCCCGCGGGGTCATCCCGTTCCAGGATCGGCCTTCCGATTTCGCGGCCGACCGGGCCCTCGTCGAGATGGCTGTCCAAGCGGCGGAAACGCTGTATCCGGGCAACTACCGCACCGGCAAAATATTGTCCGGCGACCAGTTCATCGCGAGCCGCGACACGGTCCGCTTTCTTCGCGAAGAAATGCACGGCACCTGCGCCGAGATGGAAGGGGCCGCTCTCGCCCAGGTATGCGCCATGAACGGCGTTCCCTATGTCGTCATCCGGTCGATGTCGGACAAGGCGGACGGCGGCGCGCCCGACAGCTTCGAGGCGTTTACCGTCCGGGCGGCCAATCGTTCCTATGCGATGATCGAGGAAATGCTGAAGCGTATGTGAGCGATGGTGCAATGAACATGCAAGGCGCGGATCAATGGATCCGCGCCTTGCTTTGCTGCCGGGTAATGATAAATACCCGCTATAAGTCCTGAACGGCGATCGCCTTTGTCTTGCGGTTGACGGCCTCGATTTCGGTGCGTCGGGGAATGGGCGTCCATGCGCTGACGTCGTCCAGCCATGTATCGGGCAATTGCACCGGGCTTTCCGGCGCCCAACGCCCGCGCCACTCGGCCGGCAGCGGCAGATCCGATGCGTTAAGCGCTTGCGCGATCGGATGGCCGGTCATCTCCAGCCACACGAGCGACCAGGCGCGCGGCACCACGCGCCAAATATCGTAGCCGCCGCCGCCGACCGCGACCCAGCGGCCGCCCGCATAGCGGTGCGCCAGGTCATGGATGACGGCGGGCATTTCGCGATAAATGGCCATGCTGCAATGGATGTGCGACAGCGGGTCGAAGGCGTGCGCGTCGCAGCCGTGCTGGCTGATGACGATGTCGGGCTTGAAGGCCGCCGCCGCTTTTTCCACCGTCTCCCGGAAGGTTTCGAGCCAGGAGTCATCCTCGGTATACGGCTCGACCGGCACGTTCACGCTCCGCCCGAAGCCCTCCCCGACGCCTTTCTCATGCACGAATCCGGTGCCGGGGAATAAATATTTGCCGGTCTCGTGGATCGAATAGGTGAACACGTCCGGATCGGCGTAGAACGCCCATTGCACGCCGTCGCCATGGTGCACGTCGGTGTCGATATACAGCACCCTGGCTCCATACCGGCGGCGAATATCCGCGATGGCGACCGCCGCGTCGTTGTATACGCAGAAGCCGGAGCCGCGATCCGGAAAAGCGTGATGGAGCCCGCCGGCCATATGGTAGGCATGCTCGGCCCGGCCTGACATGACGAGCTCGGCCGCCAGTACGGATCCGCCCGCGATCAGTGAAGCGGCTGTATGCATGCCGGGAAAAAAAGGCGTGTCTTCGGTGGTGAGGCCATACCGCTCCGCGGCGGCTATGTACGACGGGGCGGGCCGGTCAGCGCTTAAAGACTTGACGTGCTCGATATAATCGGAACGGTGTATGAGCGACAGCAGCGCGTCGTCCGCCGCTTTCGGCCGGAGGCGGCAAGCGTCGTCCAGCGCTCCGCACTTGCGGAGCAGATCGGTGGCGAGCTCCAGGCGCTTCGGATTGAACGGGTGGCTGTCGTTGAATTTATAGCCGGCTTCTCCGGCATGGTGGATAAATGCGGCTCTCGCCGTCATGTTCGGTCAACGTCCTTTCCGCAAGGTTAGGGTCAAGGGCCGGTCGGCGGATGCCTGCATGCGCAATCAATACATGAACCTGCCCCGGAACCGCACCCGGTCGAACTGCTCGACGGAAGCGAGCGGGACGTCTTTCCCGATGCGCACCATCAGGCAGTTTGCCGGATGGGAGCATATTTCGGGATCGTCCGTCGCGTACCAGATCATGTCGACGGATTTCATCAGCTTTTCCATCATCGCCCGGTACTCCCAGACGTTAAGGCCGCTGGACTCCAGATCCCAATGCCAATAATATTCGGTCGTGAAGACGATGACGTTCTCCAACTGACCGTCCGCGAAGGCGGTGCGGATCATCCTTTTGCCGAGGCCGACCCCCCGGTATGCATTCGCCACCTCGATGGCGCCGAGCTCGATGAGATCCGCCATCCGGCCTTCCGACCAGCGTTCCAGCTCATCCGGATAATGGAACGTCACATAACCGACGATTACGCCGCCGTGCCTCGCCACGATGATCCGCCCCTCCGGCAGCTCCGCAATCTCAATCAGCGCTTCATGCTGCTCCTTCGGCCGGCGAAAAGCGTCGAGGTCGGCGTGCATCTCCAGATCGCTCAGCGTGTGGGGCGGCACGGGCCCTTCCACGGCAATCTCGCCGAGCGGAGAACGAAACGAATCGGCCTGAAACGATTTCCGGTGTTCCACGGTATCGCCTCTATTCATTCGAAGATAACCGTATCGTATCAAATAAGAGAACCGAATGAAAGCGGTTGTAGGCGAACGGCGCGGCAGTATGCTATAATCGGTGTGGCGCCATAGCGGCGGGAGGCGCGAGATTCGTTTGTTCCATTTCTGTGCGAAGCCAAACTGTAAGCGCATACTTTAGGACCGGCACAGCCCTGTCGTCCGTACTTGTGGGAGGTTGATGCGAACATGGAAAATATGCATAACGAACGCATTCAAGCGACGGCACCGAACCCGAATTTGAGGCGATACGAGCAGGCCTGCGAGACCTTTCGGTTTGATGAAGCGGAGAAAGCTTTCTCCTGGCATGAAACCGGGAAGGTGAATATGGCCTATGAAGCAATCGACCGGCACGCACATACCGGTAAAGGCGACAAGATCGCCTTGTATTACAGCGATGCCGCGAGAGACGAGAAGTATACGTTCGCCGATTTAAGCCGGCAATCGAACCGGTTTGCGAACGTGCTGCGGAAGCTTGGCGTAGGCAAGGGCGAGCGCGTGTTCATTTTTATGCCGCGCACACCCGAGCTTTATTTCAGCCTGCTCGGCACGCTCAAGGTGGGCGCGGTCGTCGGGCCGCTATTCGAAGCGTTCATGGAAACGGCGGTGAAGGACAGGCTGCGGGATTCGGGCGCGTCGGCGATCGTCACGACACCTGCGCTGCTGTCGCGCGTGCCGAAGGCGGAACTGCCGGATTTGAAGCATATCATCGTGTTCGGCGACGATGTGCCGGCGGGCGAGGGCATCGTCGATTTCAAGGCCGAGATGGCCGCCGCGTCCGAAGAGGCCGAGATCGAGTGGCTCGAGCGCGAGGACGGCCTGATCATTCACTATACCTCGGGTTCGACAGGCAAGCCGAAAGGCGTCTATCATGTGCAGAACGCGATGATTCAGCACTATTACACCGGCAAGGTCGTCCTGGATTTGAAAGAGGACGATATCTACTGGTGTACGGCCGATCCCGGCTGGGTAACCGGAACATCGTACGGTATTTTCGCGCCCTGGCTGAACGGGGCGACGAATGTAGTCCGGGGCGGGCGCTTCAGTCCGCAGGATTGGTACGGGACGATCCGGAAATACGGCATCACCGTATGGTACAGCGCTCCGACCGCTTTCCGGATGCTGATGGGGGCCGGCGACGAGATTGCCGCGGGCTTCGATCTCTCGAGCTTGCGCCACGTGCTCAGCGTGGGCGAGCCCCTCAATCCCGAGGTCGTTCGCTGGGGCATGAAGGTGTACGGACAGCGCATTCACGATACGTGGTGGATGACCGAGACCGGCGCGCAGCTTATTTGCAATTATCCGTCCATGGACATCAAGCCGGGATCGATGGGACGCCCTCTGCCGGGCATTCAGGCGGCCATCATCGACGATGCGGGCAATGAAGTGCCTCCTTACCGGATGGGCAATCTCGCGATTCGCACGCCGTGGCCTTCGATGATGCGCAAAATTTGGAACAATCCCGCCAAATACGAAGAGTATTTCCGGATACCCGGCTGGTACATATCCGGGGATTCCGCTTATCGGGACGAGGAGGGCTACTTCTGGTTCCAGGGCCGCATCGACGACGTCATCAATACGTCCGGCGAGCGGGTGGGACCGTTCGAGGTCGAGAGCAAGCTCGTCGAGCATCCGGCTGTGGCCGAAGCGGGCGTCATCGGCAAACCGGATCCGATGCGGGGCGAAATCATCAAAGCGTTCATCTCGCTTCGCGAAGGCTACACGCCGTCGGACGAATTGAAGCAGGATATCGCCAAATTCGTCAAGGAAGGGCTGTCCGCGCACGCGGCGCCGAGGGAGATCGAGTTCAAGGATAAGCTGCCCAAGACGCGCAGCGGCAAAATTATGCGGCGCGTGCTGAAGGCCTGGGAGTTGAATCTCCCGACCGGCGACCTGTCCACGATCGAGGATTGAGCGTGACGGATATCCTTTGCGGCCTATCGTAATTTCCTTGACTGAGTGGAAACGTTATAGCTGAAAGGAGGAGAGAGGTTGGGCTGTTGGAATTCATCCAACAACTATCAAACCATTCTCTTCATTTTTTGGCTATGCTGGATTCTCTCCAACCGAATGTACGCACGGATAGCTCATGGCGGTGAAATTCGGCTTTTTCATTGGATGCTTTCCAATGTAAGCCGGCTTTTTGGCCAAGAGCGTTGTTTTGGATGGATGATTTCCAATCAACTAGCCATGAGTAAAAATCCGCAGGCAACCCGCCGACGGGTATGTACAACAAGTGATTGACTTGGCGCAGCCTGCCTGTCAGGGTTCCCGATACAACGTGAAGCCCCCGCATCCAATGCGGGGGCTTCGCGTTGCGTTCGTGCCGTGCCGGAACCGGTTAAAGCGGTCCGCTCTTTTAGTTCGGCGAGGCCGCCGGAGACGGATCCGATTCACCGTTTGCATTGACGGCGGTGACGCGGAACGTCCCTGCGGTGAACGGCGCTATATACTCGAACCGCGGTTCCTGCACCGTTCCGATCTGCCTAAATTGGCTCGTGCCGTTCTCGCTGTAATACACGATATATTCCCGGATTTGTTCCGATACCGGATTCGGCGACCACGACAGCTCGACGCCGATCTCGATGGATTTTACGGTCAAGCCTCCGGGAGCGGAGGGAGCCGGAACATCAAGCTCGCCGCCTGCGCCGTCCGGAGCCGGAACGCCCGCATCGGAGTCGGATAGCGGCGCCGTATCGCCGTCCCCCGAAGCCGCCGGAGGCGCCGAGGAGACGCCGGTTGCCGCTATCGCGCTCGGCACCGATTCCCGGCCGGCCACGTCCACCGCCGTCACATAGAAGCTGTATGCATTGCCGGACGAAATGTAGCTGATGAACCGGGATTGCTCGCCGACGACGATCGAATCGCCCGATTTCTGGAACGGACCGCCGTTAACGGAACGGTAAAGGCGGTAGCCGACGATATCATTCTGGCCGGCAGGCTGAAAGCCGATTCGCAGCGCGGCCGTCCCGTCAACGGGTTGAAGCGCAATGCCCGACGGAGGCGACGGGTTGCCGCCGTCATCTGTGCGCGGATCCACCTTGGACGGAGCGTCGAGATCGGCATCCGCCGGCAAATAAAAAGACATCGGCTGCCGACTGTCCGCAGGCAGCTTCTCCTGCGCGGCGGCAATTTCCTCGAACAGCACATCGAGCGGTTTCTCCCGTCGCACGACGGTCCGTTCGCGAACGAAGTCGGACGGCGTCGTCGGCTGTGCGATATAATTGATGCCGTTGTATGGAATGAATGCCATTTTTACGATCGCGTCATCGTCTTCTTTCGGCAAGAACGACTCATTGAACCAGTCGGTGACGAGTCGGCCCATCTGCTTCGTCAGGTCGGTCGGACGCTTGCCGCTGACGCCGGATACCGTCGCCTTGACGACGCCGTCCGGCTTGGAGAACTCCCGGGTGGCGAACAGCTCGGGCTTGGCCGCAACGACCTCATTCATGATTTTGGCCCAGATTTGTTGCGCGCGCCGCTTGCCGTCGCCGGTCAACGCGAAGATTTGCTGTTCGTAGCCCGCCCACACGCCGAGCGTAATATCCGGCGTAAAACCCATAAACCAGACGTCGCCGTAGCTTTGGGTCGAACCGGTTTTGCCGGCGACCGGAATGCTGCCGCCTTTAAATTCGCGTTTGACGGTGGAGCCGGTTCCGTTCGTAATCACCGTCCGGAGCATATCCGAAACCAGGAAAGCCGTTTGCTCCGAAAATACGCGTGCAGGCTTCGTCTTATGCTCATACACCACTTTGCCTTTTCCGTCCGTAATTCTGCTGATCATGTAGGCGTCGTTGAAAACGCCGCCGTTCGGGATCGCGCTGTAGGCGTTCGTCAGCTCTTCCACCGTCACGCCTTTGCTCAGTCCGCCGATGACGCCGGTTTGCGCGTAATCGTCTTCCGCTTGGATCGTCGTAATGCCGAGCTTGCGGGCGAACTCCCAAGCTTTCGGGATCGTCACCTTATCCAGGAAGAGCTTCAACGCAGGCAGGTTGAGCGAGCGGTTGAGCGCTTCGCGCGCAGTGACCAGCCCTCTGTAATTGTTGGTCGCGTTCCGCGGAATGTGAAAGCCTTTTTGACCGTCCTTCAACACGATCGGCGCGTCATCCAGTATGCTGGCAGGCTGGATGAGACCGGCATCGATTGCCGGCAAATAGGCGGCGATCGGCTTCATGGTCGAACCCGGCTGCCTCGTCATCTGGGTCGCATAGTTCATCTGCTCGAGATAGAAATCGCGTCCCTCAAGCATGCCGAGAATCGCGCCGGTGTTGTTGTCCAGCATGACGGCCGCCGCCTGCTCGACGCCTTTTTCCTTGCTGTCCGGCGTAAAATTGTCCGGATCCGAGCCGATTGCGCGCATCAGGTTGTAGATCTTCTTGTCGATCGTCGTAAAAATATGATAGCCGCCGCGAAGCAGCGATTCGCGCGCCTCCTCGAGCTTGGCCGCGTTCTCGGGCTTGCGGATCTCCCCGAGCGTAAGCGACGGATCCTGCTGCATCATCATGATTTCCGCCGCCTGGCGCTCCGCTTCGAGCATCAGGTAGGGAAACGTGTTGTATGCTTTCTTTTGCGGCTTCGCCAGTGACGAACGAATATCGAACGCCAAAGCTTCTTCATAGGCTGCCGCTGTAATTCTGCCGGTTTCGAGCATGCGGCGCAGCACCAGTCTCTGCCGGTCGATCGCAAAGCCGATCCCTTCCTCGTTGTATTCGCCCTTACTGTTAAAGGCGGTATAAGCAGAGGGACGCTGCGGCAAGCCGGCCAGATAGGCCGATTGGGCAATGTTCAGGTCGTTCAGGTCGTTGATATTGAAAATGCCTTTGGCGGCTGCTTTGATGCCGTACAGATTATAGCCCGAATAACCGTTGCCGAACGGCACCTTGTTCAGATAGGCGGCTAAGATTTCTTTTTTGGTCAGAAACCGCTCGAGCCGCAGCGCGAGAAAAATTTCCTTCACCTTCCGGCTGTCCGAAACGTCGAGGTTGAGGAAAACCCTGCGCGCAAGCTGCTGCGTCAGCGTGCTGCCTCCGGTCTGGATTTCTTCGTTCAGCAGCTTCTGCTTCAACGCGCGGCCGAGGCCTTTGACGTCGACGCCGATGTGGTCCTCGAAATTATTGTCCTCGATCGCCAGTACGGCGTCGATGACCGATTTCGGCACATCGTCCAACGCGACCAAGCGCCGGTCCTCCTCGGTCCGAAGCTGGCCGACGGGCGTGTTGTCGTTAAAATAGACGAAGCCTGTGGTGGCGTTTTCACCGATCTTCGCTTCGATCGTGGACCGCGGGCGGACCGGGTCGTCCTTCACGAGCGACGCTACGTAGCCGGTAAGCGCACCGCCTGCGAACAGGGCGATCAGGACGCCGAAAATGAACAGCCATTTGAATGTGATCCACGCGACCAGACCGAATGTGCGCCATCCGCTTCTTTTTGACGGCTTATGTATTTCTTCCATGATGATTTCCTCCTCCAAAGCCACGCATCCCATTATAGCACATTATGCCGGAAACGGTCATACCATTTACCATAATTATGTAAATATCCATCTGCATGCGGCAAGTGTTGACTCGGGCCGATCGGCTGTGGTATAAAGCTAATAATATGAATTGAAAAGCGATGACGGGCATAAGTAGCCTGCGCCATCCGCATTCAGAGAGCCGGTGTTCGGTGGGAACCGGTTGCGGAGCGCATGTCGAATTACAGCCTCGAGCCGAACGGTTGAACCCGGCGCAATGCCGTCAGTATGCCCTTCCGGATGCGCCCGTTACGCGCAATGAAGTGAAAGCGATCATCCGTCCGGCTCCCATGCGGCACCGATCCGGCGGCGGACGCTTTAACGAGGGTGGTACCGCGGGCAAAATCCTTCTCGTCCCTTGAGGCAGAAGGATTTTTTTGTATTTTGGGCGAATGCGGAGGGTTGGTTATGGCAAAAGAAGAACAGTTATCCGCGGCGCAACGGGCGGAAATCGAGCGTCAGCTCGAGGCCATCCGGCGCGGCGTGGTGGAAGTCGTACCCGAGGAGGCGCTTAAGGAGAAGCTGGCGGATCATGTCCGGACAGGAAAGCCGCTCAAGGTGAAGCTGGGGCTCGATCCGTCCGCGCCCGACATTCATGTGGGCCACACGGTCGTGCTGCATAAGCTGCGGCAGTTCCAGCTGCTCGGACATGAGGTGCAGTTGATCATCGGCGATTTTACCGGACGGATCGGCGATCCCACGGGCAAATCGGAGACGCGCAAGCAGCTGACGGAAGAAGATGTGAAGCGCAACGCAGAGACCTACCAGAAGCAGATTTTCAAAATTCTCGATCCGGCGAAAACGACCGTATATTACAATTCCGAGTGGCTCGGGCCGATGACGTTCGCGGACGTCGTCGGGCTGGCCGCCAAGCTGACCGTCGCCCGCATGCTGGAGCGCGACGACTTCACGAAACGGTACCAGTCGGGACAGCCGATCAGCATCCATGAGTTCTTTTACCCGCTCATGCAGGGCTACGATTCGGTTGCGCTGGAGAACGATGTCGAGCTCGGCGGCACCGATCAGAAATTCAATCTGCTGATGGGGCGGACGCTGCAGAAGGAATACGGCAAGTCGACCCAAATCGCGGTCATGCTGCCGCTGCTGGAAGGGCTCGACGGCGTAAACAAGATGAGCAAAAGCCTCGGCAATTACATCGGCATCGACGAGGAGCCGAATGAAATGTACGGCAAGGCGATGTCCGTGCCGGACGAGCTGATGGCCAAGTACTATGAGCTGGCGACGGATATCGGCAATGAGGAGCTTGCGAGGTTGAAGCAGGGACTCCAGGACGGAACGGTTCACCCGCGCGATGCGAAAATGAAGCTTGCGGCGACATTCGTCCGCATGTACCACGGGGAGGAGGCAGCGGCCGCCGCGGAGCAGCATTTCGTCACCGTGTTCCAGCAGCGCGCCCTGCCGGATGAAATCGAAGAGATCGAACTGCCGGACAGCGAGCTCGAGGGCGGCCGCATCCGGATCGTGAAGCTGCTGACCGCGCTCGGCCTGCAGGCGTCGGGAAGCGAGGCGAAGCGCAGCGTGCAGCAAGGCGCGGTGAAGATCAACGAAGTCAAAATCGGCGATCCGGGCGCGGAAATCGAGCCGCAGGACGGCGATGTCATTCAGGTCGGCAAGCGGAAGTTCGCCCGGATACGTCGGGCGTAGGGCGGCGGAGCCGATGTAAGCGACCGGGCTGCACGCGACGCGGTAAACGAAAGCAAAAAAATCCCCGGACCGATCGGTCCGGGGATTTTACGATTAACGGCTGTAGAACTCGACGATTTGCTTTTCGTCGATGTCTTGGGAGAGCTCGGCGCGCTCCGGCAGACGGACGAACTTGCCTTCCATCGCGTTGCCGTTGAATTCCACATACTGCGGCAGGTGATGACGGCCTTCAACCGCTTCCTTGATCGCTTTCATCGAACGGCTGCGCTCGCGCAGGCCGATGATGTCGCCGACCGAAACGGTGTAGGAAGCGATGTCGACCTTCTTGCCGTTTACCGTCACGTGGCCGTGTGAGACGAGCTGACGCGCGCCCGCACGCGAGTTGGCCAGGCCAAGGCGGTATACCAGGTTGTCCAAACGGCTTTCGAGCAGGATCATGAAGTTTTCACCGGCGATCCCTTTCATCTTAAGCGCTTTGGAGAACAGATTGCGGAATTGCTTCTCGTTCAAGCCGTACATATGGCGAAGCTTTTGTTTCTCTTGCAGTTGAACGCCGTAGCCGCTCATTTTCTTGCGTTGGCCGGGGCCGTGCTGTCCGGGCGGGAACGGGCGTTTCAATTCTTTGCCGGAACCGCTCAGGGAAATGCCGAGGCGGCGGCTCAATTTAAACTTAGGTCCTGTATAACGTGCCATTGTGGTGGTAACTCCTTCTTCAAATGGAATGTTTGAAAATGGGGTTATTGTTTCGCCGAGCGTTGTCAATGATTCCGATCCGGAATCCTGACGGGAATGCCAGCCGCTGTCCCGACAGTGACAACCTCCGTGAGGGTGACACAAAACCTTATCCCGTTATTTCAACAATCAATATTATAGGTAAATCATATGAAAAGTCAAGGGGGCGGGACGGTAGCTTTGAGGAAAAAACGTTGGGCGGCCGCAAACGCTAAGCGGCAAAGACTTGAATTCCAATTATTCACTAGGCCCTAAGACCCTTTTATATTCTTGTAAACTAGTGCAATTTTCATACAAATAAAGTATGATAGAGTTAACGATTACGTTTTTTATGTGGTGCAAAATCGACGTCCGCGCGGCGCAATATCTGCGGAACGAAGGAGCGAGGAACAGCTATGAACGAACCGTTGCGAACCGACCGAGATGTTCACGTTCACCAGCCTTCGAACCGTTTCTTGGGCGGAACCGGGAGCGATCCCGGCTCGGCGGAGACGGACGCGTATGCGCTGGAAGCTCCTTTTCTCGCCCCGCTTTTAATCGAAAGCTTCAGGCAATGGGCGGCCGATTACGACGCCCTGCCCGTTTTCGGCGAAGGAGCCGCGCTCCTGTTCGATCTCTCCCGCACGCTGCTGTCGGGCCACGGAAGCACCTCGCCTTCCTCCGAGGAGCAAATCTCGCTTTGCGTCCAGGAAGCGCTTCGTACGGGCGGCCCGGCGGAAGCGCCGGTCGAAAGCGGAATGCTGCTGCGCGCCGTACCCGTGCCGCATCGTTCCGAAGGAAAGCCGATTGCGGCGCTTGTTTTCCTCCTGCCTCTGGGCCCCGACCCGGAAGGGAGAAGGGCGATGCTTTATGCATGCGCGCTGGACTTCCGGAGCCGTTTTCATATTCTGTTCGAAAAGCGGCTGGTGGAGCAAGCAATGGAGCGGCAGCGTGCGCAAGATAAAGAAGCGGCGCGCAAGGACGCCTTGTTTATTGCCGCGAAGCGGCTGCATGACCAGATCGACGTGCCTTCCGTGTTGAAGGAAACGATTCTGAACCTTGAATCGCTGTATCCCGACTCGGAGGTCGATCTTCTGCTGTCGCAGGATTACGCCTCGGTGGACGTCCGCGTGAAGCCGCTCGTTTTCAAGAACGCCGCTGCCGACATCAGCGCGCGCGCCTTCCTTGAGGGCAAGCCGGTTAAGGAGAAGGGAGAGGGCGCGATCCGGCTCGCCGTCCCGTTGTCCGGCAAGCAAGCGGTTTACGGCGTTCTGCTGATGACGGTTCCGGCCGGGCAATGGGAGGAGAACGACCTGCCCGATTTTGTCATGCTCGCCGATACGGCCGGATCCGCTTTCGAGAACGCCAAGCTCTATGAGCAGTCCAATGTGCTGATCGGCGAGCTTCAGCTCATCAACGAGCTGACGAAGCGGCTGAATCAGTCGCTGCGTTTGAAAGAAATATTCCAATTCGCTACAAACGAGCTGCTTCAGGTATTTCATGCGGATTTCTGCTGCGTGCTGCAGCTGAACAAGGAAACCAATCAATTCGTTGTGATGTCCTCCAACATCCCGGCGCTGATGGGAGAACAATTCTCGAAGGAGTACGGCTTCTGCGGCATGGTGTACCGCAGCAAGGAATCGCTTATCATTTCCGACTATCACGGAACGGGGCAGGTCGCTTCGAAGCTGATGGACCTGACCGCGTCGCGCTCGCTGATCGCCTCGCCGATCATGGTCGGCGACGATGTCGGAGGCGTCATCCTGGTGGCGCACCGCAACGCGAACTATTTCTCCTACGACAATTATAAGCTGCTGCAGGTATTATCCACCCATATCGGGCTTGCGATCACCAACGCATCGCTTCACGCCGAGGTGCGGCGGATGGTGATCACCGACAACCTGACCGGCCTGCATGCGCGGCATTACCTGAATGAGCAGATCCAGCTGCGGCAGCGCAAGGATCCTTGCGGGTCGCTTATTCTCGTCGATATCGATTACTTCAAGAAGGTCAACGATACGTACGGCCACCAGATCGGCGACCGCATTCTCGTGCAGGTCAGCGATGTGATCAAGTCGTGCATCCGCGACAGCGATATAGCCGCCCGCTGGGGCGGCGAGGAGTTGGCCGTCTATTTGCCGAAGGTGCGCACCGAACAGGCTTACCGGATTGCCGACCGCATCCGCAGCCGGGTTGAAGGCGAGACCGATCCGAAGGTCACCGCTTCCTGCGGCGTCTCGGAATGGACGTTCGAGGACGAGAAGATCAGCCCGGAATCGTTGTTTTACCGCGCCGATATGGCGCTGTATGAAGCGAAGCATCACGGCCGGAACCAGGTGTTCGTCGGCTGACGCGCAAGCGGGACCGTCCCATCGGGGACGGTCGTTTTTTTGCACGCAAAGATTTATTTCCTCATTTTTTGGGCATTATTTGCCGCAAAGCGGCCGTGTGGAATAAGAAGCGCCGGGAACGGGAGAAGCTAACAGCCGTCAGCCTAATCTGGAATTACGATACGGAGGGATTTGCGCGTGGTTCCGAACCTTACGGGCAACGGCCGGAAGGCCGGGCCATTATTCCATGCGTTCATCTGGAGCTTGCTCCCGGCTCTGTTATGCGGCGGGTGCGCCGACCCGCATCGCGCGAGGTCGCCCGAGGAAACGCTTGCGATTGCGGCCGCGGGCCTGTCGGGAGTCGACAGGTACGATTTCCGGGTGCGAACCGGCTTGGGCTACGGACAAGCGCAACCTCGCATGACGGAGGAGTACGAAGGCAAGGTTATCGGGCATTCGAAGCGGACGGTTCGCCGGACCGCCAGGGGGAACGAGGGCGCGGGCAACGCGAAGGGGTCCGGGCTGCGCGATCCCGCCGATCGGCTCTCCACCGTTCGGAAGCTCGCGGAAACGGTCGAATACGCCGACCCCGCCGAAGACGGACCGAACCTCACGCTGCGCATCCGCCTCCGGCCCGACTCGGCCGCGGAGGCTGAGGCCGCTTCTCTTCGCGCGGAATTTGAGCGGTCGGCCGAAGCCGCCGGATCTGAGACGATCCGAAATGCCGCAGGCGGGGCAAAGGCCGATCAAACGCTGCGAAGGGCGGTCAGGGAGGAAATCGCCGCTTCCCGCCGCAGGCTTGAGGCCATGCTTCGCTCGCTGGAAGTGGACGATGTGGTGGAGCTGTCGGTTGACGGGAGCCGCATGCTTCCCGTCCGGATGAAGGAAACCGTCGTCATGCGTTATGAAGCGGACGGAAGGCAGAGGACGGAGAAACGGGTGACGTCCGTCACATTCGCCGGCTTCGACGGCAAGCCGGTTGCCGGCCGTGCAACCGAAGGTAAATCGTGATAGGATGTTGATATAAACGACAACGCGCCGAAAGCCGTAAACGGCGCGCGAACAAGGAGGAGATTCCGGTGAGGGATCCGCGTTTGCAGAAGCTGGCCGCCAATCTGGCCGGATACTCGATCGACGTTCAGCCGGGCGAGAATGTCCTGATCGACATGATCGGCTCCGAAAGGGAGCTGGCGAAATGTCTCGTCGAAGAGGTGGCGAAGGGGGGCGGCCGCCCGTTCGTCGAGACGAGCGACCGCTCCGTGCTTCGTTCCCTTCTCATGAATGCCACGAAGGAGCAGATGGAGGTATGGGCCGATTACGATATGCGCCGCATGCAGGCGATGCAGGGCTATATCGCTATCCGCTCGGGCGAGAACGTCAATGGGCTGTCGGACGTGCCCGCAGAGAAAATGCGGCTGTATGAGCAAATCTACCGTCATCCGATACATAGCGAGCAGCGGGTGAAAAAAACGAAATGGGTCGTGCTGCGCTATCCGAATTCGTCCATGGCGCAATTGGCGAATATGAGCACGGAGGCGTTCGAGGATTTCTATTTCGATGTGTGCAATCTCGACTACGCGAAAATGGACCGCGCCATGGAACCGCTCGAGGCCTTGATGAACCGCACCGACAAGGTCAGGATCGTCGCGCCGGGAACGGATTTGACGTTCTCGATCAAAGGCATCGGCGCGAAGAAATGCTCCGGCCACCGCAACATTCCGGACGGCGAGGTGTTTACCGCGCCGGTGCGCGATTCGGTCAACGGGACGATCGCCTACAACACGCCGAGCATCTACTCGGGCATCACGTTCGAGAACATCGTGTTCACGTTCGAGAACGGCAGAATCGTAAAGGCGGAGAGCAACGATACGCAGCGCCTTAACGAAATTCTCGACATGGATGAAGGCGCGAGGTATATCGGCGAGTTCAGCATCGGATTCAACCCGCACATTCTGCACCCGATGAAGGATATCCTGTTCGATGAGAAAATAGCGGGCAGCCTTCATTTCACGCCCGGGCAAGCTTATGAAGAAACCGACAACGGCAACCGCTCGTCGGTGCATTGGGATCTGGTGCTGATTCAGCGGCCGGAATACGGCGGCGGCGAGATCCGGTTCGACGACGCGCTGATCCGCAAGGACGGGCTTTTCGTCATTCCCGAGCTGGAACGGTTGAATCCGGAGCATTTGAAATGAAAATGTTAGCAAACGTAACCGTTGCCCCCTTGTGGCAAGCGGGAAATCAAGGTATGATTGAAAAAAGCCGTACATTACTCGATGTGGAGGGATTCTCATGTCCAACAACGCTGCAATTGTAGATATCTCCCAGACAGCCAATCAATTTCGTTCCTCGATCGTTCTGCAGGCGGAAAACAAGTACATTGACGTGAAAAGCATTCTTGGCCTGTTCACGACGCTTGTCAGCGGCCATTCGTACGAGCTGCACGTCCATGGTCCGGACGCCGAGGAAGCGAAAGCGGCGATGTCCGAGGTTTTTGCGAAGCATAACCTCAACGTGTCGGTCGTGGCGGACTAGCCCGCGCGATTACAACCGGATAAGATGACCGATGAGCGCCCTTTTCCGCGAGGAGGGGCGCTTTCCCGTTTTGTCCTTGTGTATTGGGGCGATTTCGTCTAATATAAAAAGTATAAAAGACGGCTAGGATTGCGCAGGGGGGTAGTACCGTGTCTTCATCTGATGTGATGGTGCATTTGCACCAAAAGGCGCTTCATCTTCTTCAGGAAGATGCCGACAAAATCGAGAAGCTCATCGAAGTCCAGATGGAGAATTTGACGACCCGTCAATGCCCGCTGTACGAGGAAGTGCTGGATACCCAGATGTACGGCTTTTCGCGGGAGGTCGATTTTGCGGTGCGTGCCGGATTAATCCCCGAAACGGCAGGCAGGGCGATCTTAAGTGAGCTCGAACGCAATTTGGCGCTGCTGTACGAAGCGCTTAACCAAAAAAAGTAGTCTCCCATGGAGACTGCTTTTTTTTGCTGCCGCGGTCCGGACCGGGCCGGATGGCGTCAGACAAGGTAAAAAGCGAAGCCGAGAATGACGTAAACCATGAGCAGCAGGACGCCTTCGTACCAGTTCGTCCGGCCGTCCCGCGAGATCGAGGTGGCGATAAACACGGATACGCCGATGGCGGCAAGCTCGATCGTGGTGAAGACGATGTCCATCGAGCGGCCGGGGTTGAACAGGAGGCTGACGAAAACGAGCACCGGCGCGACGAACAGCGCGATCTGCAGGCTGCTGCCGATCGCGATTTCGACGGCGGCGCCGATTTTATTTTTCATCGCGAGCAGGACGGCGGCGCTGTGCTCGGCGGCGTTGCCGACGATCGCGATCACGAATGCGCCGACGAACAGCTCGGACAGGCCGAATCGCTCCGTGAACGTTTCAAGCGTACCGACGAGCCATTCGCTGACCAGCGCCACCATGACCGTCGACAGGACGAGGAACAGGATGGACGTCTTTTTCGACCATGCGGGCTGCTCGCCGTGATCGGCGGAGGTTACTTCGTTCTCGGCCAGCGTGTCCTTATGGGTGATCATCGAGAAGATAAGCCACAATAGGTAAGCGATAATGAGAATGCCGGCAACGGTCAGGCTCAGGAATTGATCTTTCTCGAACGAGAATTGCTACACCTTGACGAATATCGCCGGCACGAACAGGCCGATCACCGCCAGCATCATGAGCGTCGCGTTGTAGCCTGCCAATTGGATATTGTAATGCTGCTCCTTGTATTTCAGGCCGCCGAGCAGGATGCTGAGGCCGAGCACGAGCAGAAGGTTGCCGATAATGGCGCCGGTCAAGCTCGCTTTTACCATATCGAACAAGCCTTCCTTGACGAGAAAAATCGCAATGATCAGCTCGGCCGCATTGCCGAACGTCGCATTGAGAAAGCCGCCGAGCCGCTGGCCCGCGTAATGGGCTACGCTTTCGGTCGCCTTGCCCAGGAAGCCGGCGACGAAAAGGATCGCGATAGCGGATAACGCGAATTCAATGACCGGGCCCCACCTCATGTAATTTGCCGCGCCGCTCAGAACAAAAGTGACGACCAGTGCAATGTAGAACCCATTTTTTCTCATAGCGGCCAACCCCCTCATCGGAATAAACGATTTTCAGGACATATCGTACTTAATATATGCCAATTTATCCTGCTTCTAAACTTTACCTTGCAGCGGTATCGGTGAATCTTGCTTCATACCGGTCCATCCTATAAAATGGTTACAGATGGACAATGAGGAGTGAGTCAGATGACCGAAGACCTTCAAACCGGCAACATCCGCATCTCCGACGATGTGGTCGCAACGATTGCGGGCCTAGCCGCTCTTGAAACGCCGGGTATCGCCGCCATGTCGGGCGGGATTTCGGAAGGCTTGGCCAAACGGCTCAGCGGCAAAAACGCGCAGAAGGGCGTCTCGGTCGAGGTCGGTCAAGTGGAAGCGGCCATCGACCTGCGCGTGATCGTGCAGTACGGCATTCCGATTCACGAGGTGTGCCGGCAGCTGCAGGACAACGTGAGGGAAGCCGTGCAGAACATGACCGGTCTGCTTGTCGTCGAAGTGAACGTGAAGGTTGAAGGCGTCGCGTTCCGCGAGGATGAGAAGGAAGACGCGGCTCAGAATCATCGTGTGAACTGATCGGAATGAAAACCGACAAAACGGTCCGCCTAGGCGGACCGTTTTGTCATGTGCCCCGAAGAGGTTACCTCACGGTGCGGAAGCGCGCCGCTTCTTGCCGGCTTGTCCGATCCTTGCGTTCCTGGCCGACAGGGCGGTTGTACTCCCGTGAAATGCTCAGCAGGACGCCCATGGCGGCCAAGGTGACCAGCATGGAGGAGCCGCCGTAGCTGATGAGCGGAAGCGTAACACCGGTGATCGGGATGGCGCCCGTGACGCCGCCGATGTTGACGAACGCCTGCACCGCGATCATGCTCATGATGCCGACGCCTACCACAGTGCCGTAAATGTCGGGGCAGCGAAGAGCGACAAGCAGACCGCGCCAGATAAAGAACAAATAGGTGAGCAGGAAAAGCAGGCTGCCGATAAAGCCGAATTCTTCCGCAATGACGGCGAAAATGAAATCATTGTAGGGAAAGGGAAGATACTTCAGCTTCTGCACGCTGTTTCCGAAGCCGGCGCCGGTAAGACCGCCGTGTCCAAGCGCCTGCAGCGACTTGGACAGATTGTAGCCGCTGTCCATTTCATCCTGCAGCGGATCCATATAGGAGGTGAACCGGTCCATCCGGTATGCCCAAGGGTCAGGATTCGCGATCATGGACACGCTGACGATGACCGTCACGACGATCGACAGGGTAACGCCTGCCAAGAACAGCTGCTTCAGATTCGCCCCTCCGGCCAGTATGATGATTCCGGCGCTGCTGGCAAGAATGAGAGTGGAGCCGATGTCGGGCTGCAGCAGAATCAGACCGCATATAACCCCGACCGTCCCCATGACGGGAAGAAGCCCCCGCTTGAATTCCCTGAACTTCTCGCCCTTCTTGACGATAATGGCGCCGAGATACAAGATGATCGCCAGCTTGGCGAACTCCGTCGGCTGAACGCCGAAGGAGCCGATGCCGAACCAACTTCGGGCGCCGTTTCTCGTTTCCCCGATGATCGGCACCAGAATCAGCATCAAGACGACGGGAATAAACAAGAGGACGTGGCCTTTTTTATACCAGTTATACCGGATGTTCATCGCCGCCAGCAGCATGAGGGAGCCTAGCGCCACCCACATCAGCTGGCGTTTGGTGAAATAAAGCGCGTCGCGGTTGAACTCGTCGGAGGTGACGGCGATGTTCGAGCTTGCGCTGAACACCATAACCAGTCCGAAGCCGACGAGCAGAAGCGTTAAAATCAAGAGCAGAAAATCCGGCCTGCCCCGCGGATCGGTCCGGGCTTGTTTCATAAGCGCTTCACCGCGTTACGCAAGCAACGCTTTCAAATCTTGCAGGCGTTGATTGGCCGTATTCAAGATCGGCTGCGGGATCGGGGATTCGTATTCCATGCCGTGCGGGAACGTGGCGCGGCCGATATACACCGATTCGACGGCCAACACGGCGTGCGGGGATTCCAGCTTGCCTTCGACTGCGCGGGTGTTGATGCGGAGGAAGTAATCCTCCTGGTTCGTACGGTCTTCAAGCTTAAGGTCGTATGTAGCGCGGTAGTACTCCCATTGCCAGCGAACGAAGCCCAGCTTCCCGGCGGATTCGTCCAAATGAGCGAGGTCGCTGGTCATGCCGTTCAGGCCTGTATTTTCGATGATCATTCGTAAGTCCTCCTTCAATAAGTAGCGCGAAAAAGCTGCTTGCCAGCATCACTATTCATATTAGTATGTTTCCCCAGCCTGCGCAACCCTCAACTCAGGGGGAGCCGGTCGCGAAACCTGTCATTTGTGCGAATTGTCCGCGTTTGCAAACGGGGGCGGTTTCTTTGCGGCGGAGGATTCTGGTACACTGGTCATATGGATCGCCGCGCGTGGCCTATCGGATTCGGGCCGCCGCGGCGCAGAAACCGACAGGAGGCATGACGATGCGGACAACGGCCAACCCGGAGGAGGAGCTGCGCCGGCTATTTCCCGAGATGGTGGAGTGGCGGCGCCATTTGCACCGGAACCCGGAGCTGTCGTTTCAGGAAAAGAAGACGTCCGCGTGGATCGCGGACCGGCTTCGGGGATTCGGCTGCGAAGTGAGGGAAGGAATCGGCGGTTACGGCGTCATGGCGGTCGTTCGCGGCGCGCTGCCGGGTCCCGCGGTGGCGCTGCGCGCCGATATCGACGCCCTGCCGATCGAGGATGAGAAGACGGTGGCGTACCGGTCTTCCGTTCCGGGCGTTATGCATGCTTGCGGCCACGACGCCCATACGGCCGCGCTTTTGGGAGTGGCGCGTTATTACACGGACAACCGCGCCGCACTAACGGGCGACCGCGTGCTGCTGTTCCAGCCCGCGGAGGAGGTGGCGCCGGGCGGCGCGGTCGCCATGATCGCGGACGGAGCGCTCGGCGGCGTCGACGCCGTTTACGGGGTGCATCTATGGTCGCCCTTGGCATTCGGCAAAGTGGCGACGAAAGCCGGCCCCCTGATGGCGGCCGTGGACGATTTCTATATCGATATTACCGGCAAAGGCGGGCATGGCGCGCTGCCGCACCAGACGGTCGACGCCATCGTCGCCGGCGCCGCGGTCGTGCAGGCGCTTCAGACGATCGTAAGCCGCAGCGTCGATCCGCTCCAGCCGGCGGTCGTTACGGTCGGGTCGATCCAGGCGGGCAACGCGGTGAACGTCATCGCCGACACCTGCCGGCTTGGCGGAACCGTGCGCACGTTCGACGAAGGCGTAAGAAAGCTTGTCAAAGAGCGGCTTCGGCTGATCGTGGAGCAGACCTGCGCGCTGCACGGGGCGGGCATGAAGCTCGACTACCGCGAGGGTTACCCCGCCCTCGTCAATGACGCGCGCGAGGCCGCCCGATTTTTCGAGGTCGCTCCTCGTTTGTTCGATCGGGAGCAGGTCGAGGAGGCCGAACCGGTCATGGCCGGCGAGGACTTTGCCTATTACTTGCGGGAAGTGCCGGGGTGCTTCCTGTTTGTCGGGGCGGGGAACGAGGCATGCGGAGCGGTCCACCCGCACCATCATCCGCGGTTCGACGTGGACGAGCGCGGCATGCTGGTATCCGCCGCCTTGCTGATTGCACTGGCCGACGATTACGCGGGCTCGGACAAGACCGGCCGCGGGAACGGCGCGGCCGAGCCGCAACCAGCCGGATGATAAGGATTGCCAAAGCGGCCCCCGCATGCCGGCGGCCCGGACGGGTGAAGCTATGCCTGGGACGGTGAAATGCCATTTGCGGCATCCCGCCGCCGGACATCGGCTAGGAGGGGTAATATGGCTAAGACTGTAAGGGAAATCATGTCCACCGATTGCGTGACGGCGTCGACGAAGGATAACATTTACGAGCTTGCCGTATTGATGAAAAAGCACGATATCGGGTTCGTGCCGGTCGTGGAAGGCAAGAAGCTGGTCGGCGTCGCGACCGACCGCGACCTTGTTCTCCGCGGATACGCGGAGAAGCATTCCGGCTCGACCGCCGTATCCGAAGTGTTGACAACGACGGTCAAGACGATTCCGTCCGACACGACGGTCGACGAAGCGGCGAAGATTATGGCGCGGAATCAGATCCGCCGGCTTCCCGTCGTCGACAACGGCGATCTGGTCGGCATCGTAGCGATCGGCGATCTCGCGGTCCGGGAAATTTTCGTCAATGAAGCAGGCGAAGCGCTCAGCGACATTTCTGAGCATGAGCATCGGGAACCGCTCGGCCACGTTCATTAACAGGCGGTTGGATCTTCCTCCGGAGACGGGCGCGTTCCCGCCGCCGGAGTTTTTTGTGCGGCAAGGCATGGATGGGAAGGACGGGAGAGGGGACAGATGAGACAGGCGGCAGGGGCGCGAAGGGCGCTGTTATTGCTGTTGGCGGTGCTGCAAACGGCTCTTGCGGCATGCGGCGCCGGGCAGATGGCCGTCGACCCGGCGGGGTGGCAACGGCTGCTTGACGATTACCCCGAATTGGCGGGGCGGCGACCGGAGCAAGCGGCGGTCGGCCGGATTGTGGACGGCGACACATTCGAGACGGCCGACGGGCGTAAAGTGAGGCTCATTGGCGTGAATACGCCCGAAACGTATGGGGAGACCGAGCCTTATGGCGAGGAAGCGAAGGCTTTTGCCTTAAGGGAGCTGGGGGGCCGGCGCGTATGGATGTTCAGGGACGTATCGGAGACGGATCGCTACGGCCGCCTGCTGCGTCTCGTGTTCGTACAGGGCGAGGAGGAAATGTTCAACGAGCGGTTGATTCGCGAAGGTTACGCGCGGGTCATGACGTACTCGCCGGACGTTACCTATGCGGAACGGTTCGTGCGCGGCGAGCGGGAAGCCAGGGAGAGCGGACGCGGCCTGTGGGGCCGAGAATCCGGGCAGGACGGTCCGGCGCCGGGGGGCGAAGGGACGGCCGCAGGCTGCAAGGAGCCGTTGATCAAGGGAAACATCACTTCGCGCGGCGGGAAAATCTATCACGTGCCCGGTAGTCCGAATTATGAGCAGACCAAGGCGGAACGGATGTTTTGCACGGTGGAGGAAGCCGAGGCGGAAGGCTTCCGCGCGCCGAAGTGACGGTTGACCGGACCGTAAGGCGGTGCGGGCGATTGTACAGGCTGCCGGCCCGGTATCGGCGGCCTGTTCGCGTCCATAGGCATAAAAATGCGGGAATTCCTTCATAATGACTAGTACAACCACTGGTCCGGAAGGAGAATGACCTATGCTGCGATACGACGGCCCGCTGATTGTGCAGGCGGATCGGCAGGTGCTGCTCGACGAACGGCACCCGCGCGCGAATGAGGCGAGAGAGTCGCTCAGCCGGTTCGCCGATCTGGTGAAAAGGCCGGGCGACCTGCATACATACCGGATCACGCCGCTGTCCGTATGGAATGCGGCGGCCGCCGGCGTGACGCCGGAAGACATAGCGGATTGCCTTGTCGGGTACAGCCGGTACGATGTGCCTGCAAGCCTGCTCGACGATATCGGGCGGCTGACCGGCCGATACGGCAAGCTTCGACTGGAGCGGCGGGAGGACGAAATCGTGCTTGTGACGTTCGATTCCGCCATGGCCGCCGAGCTCGGCGAGCTTGCCGGCTGGGCAGAGAAGCGCCCCGCGGCAAGCGGCGTGTTCGAGTGGACGGTTCCGGTCGAGCGTCGGGGCGTCTTGAAGCAGGAACTGATCCGCCGCGGCTATCCGGTGCTCGACCTGGCCGGCTATCATCAAGGCGAGTCGCTGCCCGTCGAGCTGAGAGAACGGACGGCGGGCGGCCGCCTTTTCTCGCTGAGAGACTACCAGGAGCGGGCGGTCGATTTGTTTTACCGCGAAGGGGACGCGCACGGGGGCAGCGGCGTGCTCGTGCTGCCGTGCGGCGCGGGCAAAACGGTCGTCGGCATGGCGGCGTTAAGCCGTCTTCGCTGCGCCGCGCTGATCCTGACGTCCAACGTGACGTCGGTCAGGCAATGGAAGTCCGAGCTGCTGGACAAGACGACGTTGACGGAGGAGGAGGTCGGCGAATATGCGGGCGATTCGCGCGAGGTCAAGCCGGTGACGATCGCCACATACCAAATCATGACGCACAGGCGCTCCAAGGAAGACGGCTTCGTACATATGCATCTGTTCGGCGACCGCGATTGGGGACTTATTATTTACGACGAGGTTCATCTGCTGCCGGCGCCCGTTTTCCGGATGACGGCGGACATCCAGGCGACGCGAAGGCTGGGGTTGACCGCTACGCTCGTGCGCGAGGACGGGCGGGAGGAGGACGTGTTCTCGCTGATCGGACCGAAGCGTTTCGATCTGTCCTGGAGGACGCTTGAAGCCCGCGGCTGGATTGCCCGGGTGACGTGCGCCGAAATCCGGGTGCCGCTGGAGGGCGCGCAGGCCGACCGTTACGCATCGGCCGAGCCGCGGGCAAAAAATCGGATCGCAGCCGAGAATCCGGCCAAAGCCGAGATCGTCCGCGAGCTGCTCGGACTGCATCGGGAGCGTTCCGTGCTGGTCATCGGACAATACCTGAATCAGCTGAAAAAGCTGGCCGGCGCGATCGGCGCGCCGCTGATAACGGGCGAAACGCCCTATGATGAAAGAGAAGCCCTGTATGGCCGGTTTAAAGCCGGGGAGGTGCCGGTTATCGTCGTCTCCAAAGTCGCCAATTTCGCCGTCGATTTGCCCGATGCGGCGGTAGCGATCCAGGTATCGGGCAGCTTCGGATCGCGGCAGGAGGAGGCGCAGCGCATCGGCCGGATCATGCGCCCCAAGCCGGGCGACAATGCGGCCTGGTTCTATACGCTTGTTTCGGAGGGGACGAAGGAAACGGAGTTCGCGCTGAAAAGGCAGCTGTTCCTGACCGAGCAAGGCTACGAGTACAGGCTTGTCCGGCGCGGCGGCGGAGAAGCCCGACCGCTGCGGAAGGAGGCGGCGGAATGAATGTGAAAGAGCTTGCCCGCCGGCTCCCTTCCGACGTGATCGCGGCATATGCGGCTTCGGAAGCATGGTGCGGCAGTTGCGCCGACGGGACGGATTGGATCCGGTCGGCTGCGGATCCGCGGGAGGTGTCCCGCGCGCGCAGCCGTCTGTCCGCGCGCGCGGCCGGCGCGCTGACGCTGGTCGTATGCCGGTACGGTCCGCTGCCGTTTGAAGCGGAGGCGTTCGCCGAGGCGGCGTCTGCCGCCGGGGTGCTGAGCAAGGCCGAGTCGAGGCTCGGCCTCGAAGAGCTGCGCGCAAGCGGCATTATGTTTACGGTGCGCAAAACATGGGGCGACCGCCTGCATTTTTTGCCCGCCGACGCTTTCCTTGCCTGGACGGGGCAGCTGCTGCCTTTCGCGCCCGAGCCGATTGCGCCGGAGGCGGCGCGGGCCGTGCGGACGCGGGACGGATATCGTTCGCCTTACAGTCTGCAGCTTCTGCAGGCGATGGCTTCGCTCTCCAAGGCGGGCTTATCGGTGACGGCCAAAGGCGTGCTCCACAAGCGCGCGGTGGCGGCGGCGGAAGCCCGGCTTGAATTCGGCGGCCCGGATGTGGAGCCGCTCGGCTTGCATTTTGCGTATCGCGACGCTTATCCGCCTGCGTTCGCTTTATGCCTGGATGCCGTGATCGGACACGGCTGGCTTGCATGGAAAAGCGACGCCGCCGTGTGGGATATCGGCAAGCTTGCCGGATGGCTCGGGTGTTCGGCCGATGAAAGGGAGCGCCGGCTGTATGTTTGGTGCATCGGGCGTTATGCCGCGTACAGTCTGAAATTCGCGCATGCCGCCGCGGCGCTTGCGGCTCTCTATAGCGGCAGCTGGTACCGCGAGACCGATCTCGATCACTGGCTGGCCGCCGCGCTGCCGCCGGGAACCGGGGAAGGGTGGCGCGGCTGGCTGCAGGCATTAAGCGCGTTAGGCTGGCTGCAACGGGGGACATCGGCCGGGGGAGAAGCGGTGTTCCGGCCGCTGTTGTCGGCGCACGCCGGCGAGCCCGAAGAATACCGGCCGGAGCTGGAGGAACCGATTCGCCTGCAGCCGGCCGGCGGTATCGCCGTTCCTCCCGGAACGCCGTACAACGTCCGCTGGGAGCTTGAGCTGCTCGCGGAGCAAACGGCTCCTGGGCCGATGGCGCTCTACCGGTGCTCCGCCGGGACGGTGGCGCGTTATATCGACGACGGGCGGACACGCGAAGAAGCCATAGCCCTGCTGGAGCGGGCGTCGGGCGAGCCGCTCGGCGCCGAGTGGCGCGGCTTGCTGGAAGCGTGGGCGGCGGGGGCCTGCCGCACGTCGTTGGCCGAGGCCGCGCTCCTGTGCTGCGACAGCGCCGCGATCGCCGACAGGGCCGCGGCGGAGCCGAAGGTCGCGCCGCTGCTCGGCGAACGGCTCGGGGAGCGCCATTTTCTCGTCGAGCGGTCCGACTTGAAGGAGCTTCAGAAACAGTTGGAGCGCGCCGGCCTTGCCCCCGGTAGAAGGGGCGAGGGACGGGCGCCGCATCCCGGATCTTTTGACGGCGCCGATCGGCGGGAGGCGGACAATGCCGGGGCCGTAGCGTCCGTTGGTCCGGGCGAAGCTTCCGACGCCCCGTCCGCAGATGGCGCAGGTCTCGTATATCCGTCGTTTCCGATGCATCTCTATGCCCTGGATACCGCTCCGGCCGAGCCGGATCAACTGCTGCCCGGCCTGTCGGACGTACCGGCCGCCTGGGTCAAGCAGCTGCGGGAGTACCATGCGACGACACGCCGGGAAATCATAACGAAGGCGATCGAGCTGGGTATCGCCGTGCGGCTTGTTCGGGAGGGACGAACGCTTGATTTTGTGCCGGACCGGCTGCAGGAAGGCGCCGGCGTCTGGAGCGTGAGCGGCAAGCTTCGGTCGGAGCGCGGCGCGGAATCCGTCCGTTTGACGCCCGACATGTGGTCGGGCATGCAGCTCTGTGTACCCGATCGCCTGCCTCTTCGTAAAAAGACGTCTCTATTTTCATGATTTCATGATATGATAGAGGGTAATGAAATACAGGAGGTGAACCGATGGCGATCGCGAAGGAAGCGGCGGATGCCCGCTACCGGGCGGCGACGAATGCCGGACGGGCGACGCTCGACATGGCGGATTTGCTGTCCGCGGCGTATGAGCTCGGCGATATGATCAATTTTTCGGCGGATGCCGCCGATTACTTATATTGGAAAGGCGAAATGGAACGTAACGGAGAGGTTCAGGCGCTCGTCAAACGTTTTGCGAAAGCGAAGGAGAAATTTGAGGATTGTCAGCGGTTCGGCCGGTTCCATCCCGATTATCATGCGGCGAAGGATGAGGCGAATGCCGTCCAGAGAGAGCTGGACGCCCACGATTGCGTGCGCGGCTTCAAGGCCGCCGAGAAGGCGCTTGACGAGCTGCTGCAAGAAGTGTCTACCCTGATCGCGCGGGCGGTGTCGGAAGACATCAAAGTGCCGAGCAACGATCCGCTGCCGTCATCCGGCTGCGGGGGCGGTGGCTCGTGCAGCTGCGGAAGCGGCGGCTGCGGCTGAGAAGCGGCTGCCGTCCGGCTGATTTGCATATGCGTACTGTAACGGGGCTCCGAAACGATTTCGGACAGGGTCTCGAAAGCATCGCTTCATTTTGTCGAGTATTTGGGGAGTTTTTGAGTCGTTTTTAATTGGGGGAGTCGCTCATGTCAATGGAGGAGAAGGAAACGGCGCAGGCGCCTTCGGCGTTCGCGGAACGAACCGGCTATATCGTGTGGGTAAGCGATCTGAAAGCCGCCCGCAATCTCGAGAAATATGGAACCGTGCATTATATGTCGCGTAAAATGCACTATGTGGTCATGTACGTCAATACGGAAAGAGCCGAGGATACGGTCCGCAACGTCCAGCGGCTTCCCTACGTCAAAAGAATCGAGCGTTCCTACCGGAACGAAATCAAGACGGAATATTCCAAGGACGTCCAGGACAAAACGAGATTTTACAGTCTTTAGCGGTTTTCAGGATAGCCGTTATTGCGGAATTTTCGGCATATGTAAGATATAACCTTTTTTGGATCAGGTTTATTTTATTGGTTGAAGTGTCGGAATGGCATGGGATAAAATATAGGCAGTCATCTGGTAAAATTGACCTGCTTCCGGGAAGGGGTGGAGCGATGAAGGACAAAACGACGTCGAGATGGGGTACCTACGAGTCGTTTCATGTCGTTTTGGGCGATAAAAAGGTGGCCGATATCGTCATCACGAACCACGCCCGAAGCAGGTGGACGGACCGGATCGAGAGCGAGAAGACCGGTTTCGAGGATATCGCCGATTTCATGTGGCAATGCCTGAAGCAGGGCCGTGTGGAGCCTTACTACCGCAACGAGCAGGACGTATATTTAATCGACGACGATCTGGTGTTCGTCGCCGAGTTCTCATCGCTTCCGGGCGAAACGGATTTGCTCGGCAACCCCCTTCATAAAATGATCGTCGTCACTTTCCTTGGCCGGATGTCCGAGACGATCGAGCTGCGGGATCTGAAATCCTATTATTCGTGGCTCCGCCATTCGAGGCGAATGACGCTGATCAAGAACAGCCGCAAGCGCAAATAGCAGGCGGCAGCCGACCTATGATTGCCGAACACATGCATACCGCATGTGTTTTTTTGTTTCTGTCGCTCTTTCGGGGCTGCGTTTGTTATAATGAATCCGTGTACAGAAAGGAGAATGTGGGCTCATGGCGCTTAACTTTCACCAGCTCCATATCTTTTTCACCGTTGCCGAGCGGGGCAGTTTCTCCGCGGCCGCCCAGGCGCTGCACATGACGCAGCCGGCCGTGACGATGCAGGTGCAATCGCTTGAGGATTATTTCGGCACGAAGCTGCTGCTCCGCTCCACCAAAAGGATCGAATTGACCGACGCCGGCCGGGCTTTGATGCCGTTCGCGCAGCAGTCGATCGAATTGATCCGGGAAACGGATGCCGCGATTTCCAAATTTACAACGCAGTTGAAGGGCCGGCTGCAGCTCGGCGCAAGCCTTACGATCGGCGAATACATATTGCCGCGGCTTCTGGGGCCTTTCGGCCAGGAATATCCGCATATTTCGATCAGCATGAAAGTTATGAATACCGCGCAGATTATGGAAGAGATTCTTAATCACCAACTGAATTTCGGCTTGGTCGAGGCTCCGGTGAACCATCCGGATATGCATATGGAGGCGGTCATGAGCGATGAGCTGAAGCTGATCGTACCGGCTTCCCATCCGCTCGGCCAATCCAGAGAGGTGACGCTGGACGAGGCTCTTTCCTATCCGTTCGTTCTGCGGGAGCAAGGCTCCGGCACGAGGCTGGTGATGGAGGAGCAGCTTCGGTCCCGGCAGATCGATCCGGCGAAAATGAACCTGGTCATGGAGCTCGGCAGCACGGGAGCAGTCAAATCGGCGGTAGAAGCGGGAGTCGGGCTGTCGATCGTTTCGGCTTCATCGGTGAAGCATGAAGTGGCGCTCGGCCTGATCCGGGTCGTGCCGATTTCGGACGTGCGCTTCAAACGGAAGTTCTACTCCATCTATCTCAAGTCCGCGCTTCTGCCGATTTCCGCGGTCACGTTTCTTACTTTTCTGAGGGAGAGGGATTTGCAGCAATGGTTATAAACGGCCGCGCGGATTTGCATACGCATACGAATGCCTCGGACGGGACGGGCGAACCGGCGGGCAATGTCCGGCTTGCCAAAGCGGCGGGACTTGCCGCCGTGGCCGTTACCGACCACGATACGGTCGCTGGAGTTGCGGAGGCGGTGGCGGAGGGCGCCAAGCTCGGTATAACCGTTGTTCCGGGTGTCGAGGTCAGCACGGTGGCCGAAGGGCGGGATATTCATATTCTCGGCTATTACCCGGATTTGTCGGACAACGTTTGGCTGGAGCGGCTTCACTCGCTGCGCGGCGTCCGCGGCGCCCGAAACGGGATGATGGTGGAACGCTTGCGTGAGCTCGGGCTGGAGGTGTCGATGGAAGAAGTGTTGGAAGCGGCGGGCAAGGACGGCCGAGGCGACAGGGCCGTCGGCAGGCCCCATATCGCCGCCGTGCTGGTCGCCAAGGGGTATGTATCCTCGATGGAGGAAGCGTTCGAGCGGTATTTGGCCTCAGGGGCCGCGGCTTACGTCAATCCGCCGCGGATCACGCCGTATCAGGCGATCGACTGGATTCACGAAGCCGGCGGAGCGGCGGTTATCGCGCACCCCGGATTGTACGGCGCGGACGGGCTGGTTGAAGAGCTGCTGCGTTGCGGAGCGGACGGGATCGAGGTGTTCCATTCCGACCACGGTCCGGAGGAAGAGTCGCGCTATGGGGCGATGGCGGACAAGTTCGGCGTCATCGCGACGGGCGGCTCGGATTATCACGGCAAGCGGAACGGAGTCGTCTTTCACGGCGAGCTCGGAAGCCGGACGGTCGACGCTTCCGTTATCGCCCGGCTCGAGAGCGTCAGCCGGGGGCGGGCGTGAAGAGAGGGCTCGGCGCGAAAGGGGCGCGGTCGAGGCGGTCGGTTCCTCGGCGCCTGCTAACAATAAAGCCGCGGCTCTTTCGGGTCCGCGGCTTTGCCGTTTCTGCCGTGTCGGAAAGTATACGTTTATGCGCGCAGCGGGAAACTCAACCTTTCTCGATCCGCGATACAAACTTCCCTGCTTACGAAGCGGGTTGCTTTGCAATCCTGCAGGTCGCGCCCTTTCCGAATGACTTCAATAGCCGTTTTTCTCACGTTTTGATTTGTGAAGGAAGCGCTTTGAGGCGCTGTTCGTCCGGTGTGACGAACAGCGTTTTTTGCTGCTCGTAAATGACGAAGCCGGGCTTTGCGCCGTTTGGCTTCCGCACATGCCGGATGAGCGTATAGTCCACCGGAACGAGGCTCGACGATCGTGCCTGGCTGTAATGGGCGGCCAGCATCGCCGCTTCCTCGAGCGTAGCGTTGCCGAAATCCGCGCCGCGGATGACGACGTGCGAGCCCGGAATATCTTTCGTATGCAGCCAGGTGTCGCCCGGCGCGGCAAGCCGGTTCGTCAGATATTCGTTCTGGGCGTTGTTTTTGCCGACAAACACGGGCACGCCCTCCGAGGAGGTGTAGCAGAGCAGCGCCGGCTTTGCCGGCTTTTTCCGCTTCGGTCCCCGTCTGCCCCTTGCTCGCAGGTAGCCCTGCTCGACGAGCTCGTCCCGTATTTCCTCGATGTCCTGCAGCGCCGCGCTGTCGAGCTGCTGCAACAGCGTATCGAAGTAGCGGATCTCCTCACGCGTCACCGCGATTTGTTCCGCCACGGCCGCCAGGCTGTTCTTGGCCTTTGTATAGCGGCGGAAATAACGCTGCGCGTTCTCGGGCGGCGTCAGCAGGGGATCGAGCGGAATCGTAACGGTCCGCTGGTTCTCGTCATAATAATCGACGACCTCGGCTGAGGTGTCGCCTTTGGAGATGCCGTGCATATACGCCGTGATCAGCTCGCCGAGAATACGGTGCTTGTCGGCATCCGTTGCTTCCTCCAGCGTCTCCTGCAGCTTCTGCAGCTTTTTTTCGTTTTTTGCCTTCTCGTTCTGAAGAAAGCGGTATAGGTCGCCGGCCCGTTGCTTGACCGCGTCCCGTTCCGCCTTGTCCCCATAGTAGGCTTCCATGCAGGCGCTCACCGCATCAAAGGTTGTGGCCGGACCTTGAAGATGAGTGAGGGGCGTCACGGAAAAAAACGTTTTTCCGTTACCGTCCTCCGCGATGACCGGTTCGTACCGATGTGCGCGGAAACGTTCCATCATGTCGCGGAAAGCTTGCCATAAGCTGCTGTCGTTGTCCACCATATGGGCCGCGGATGCGGCCGCCCGGCGGTCGCTCCCGACATCCTCGACATCCTCGACATCCTCGGCATCCACGGCGGATTCGGCGGAGAAGGCGCGGTAGGCGATTTCTTTGGCCAGCAGCGGGCTGACGCCGCTGAATGCGGCGACCAGCCTTTTCTCGGGCGCCGCTCCTTCGGGTGCCGCGGCCATCGCCTCCGCGAATGCGGCGGACGAGCCGACCCGGAAAGGGTCGGTCTTCGCTTGCTCCGGCGGCGGCGTGTAGGTGCTGCCGGGCAGCACGACACGATAGCTGCTGATGGCCGGTGTGACGTGATGGATGCCGTCATGCACGGCGCCTGTCGAGGGATCGGTGAGGATGATATTGCTGTGCCGGCCCATCAGCTCGACGATGACCGTTTTGAGGGCATAGTCGCCCAGCTCGTCCCGCTGGCGGATATCGAACGACAGGATGCGCTCGTTGCCGGGCTGCCTGATCGCTTCGATCACGCCGCCCTCGCAATGCTTGCGCATCAGCATGCAGAACATGGGCGCTTCCAGCGGATTCGTCTGCGTCTGGGTCGTCCAGTGGACGCGCGGATATGTCGGATTGGCGGACAGCAGCAAACGGCCCTGCGCCTGCGCTCCGCGGATTTGAAAGACGAGCGTGTGCTCGTCGGGCTGATGGATTTTGGCGATGCGCGCGCCGACGATGATCCTCAGCTCATGCGCCAGGGCGCGGGTTACGATGCCGTCGAGAGCCATAACGCGATACCTGCCTTTATATTGTCATCTTTCTATCATGCCATAGTCCGGCCGAAAACTTAAGCTATTTCTCGCAAGGAGGGAGAAGGACCGGGCTTCTAACGCATGATTCCGGCGTTATTGGGGCCGGTGTGGCGTGGGATGGAAGGAAGTAATGTTGGAATGCGGCGTTAACGGCGGATGAGAGGGGAGTTGAGCGGGAGTTAGAGCTTATCCCTTAATAACTGGGTAATAAAGGGTAGAGGTGAGCAACGATGCGAACAAAACCCTGGACCCTGTCCGATGAATTTTGGGAAATAGTGAAAGACGAAATTCCACAGCGCAAACGAGATACAAACCGGGAATATAAAAGAAAACCGGGCGGGGGCCGAAAAGCAGCCGATCCGCGAAAAGTGCTGGAAGGGATTCTATACGTCCTTCGCACGGGCTGTCAATGGAATGCCGTTCCCCGTGAATATGGATCGTCCAGCAGCCTCCACCGATACTTCCAGCTGTGGACCGAGGAAGGCTTTTTTGAGCGAATCTGGGTGCTCGGTCTACAAACCTATGATGAACTGGAAGGCATCGGCTGGGAATGGCAGAGTATCGATGGCAGTCTCGTCAAAGCGCCGCTAGCCCTGGAAGCTGTCGGGAAAAACCCGACGGATCGGGGAAAAAAAAGGGACAAAGCGCAGCGTGCTCGTCGATCAGAATGGGCTGCCTTTAGCCTTGGCGATCGACGGGGCGAACCGGCATGACGTCAAGTTACTGGAAGAGACGCTGGACAATCTTGTACTCGAGCCGAAGCAGGCGGAAGAGAAGCCTCGTCCGCACTTATGCGCCGATGCCGGCTATACCGGAAAAAAGGCTCGTCAGCAGGTCATCGACCGTGGCTATGTCCCCCACATTCGATCCCGCGGCGAGGAGCAGCAAGAGAAGCAGGAAGGCAAACAGGCTCGCCGCTGGGTGGTTGAAGTGCTGTTCTCCTGGCTCAATCGCTTTCGCAAGCTGCATGTTCGCTATGAGAAAAAGTCGCGTAACTATCTCGGACTTCTTCATTTCGCCTGCGCATTGATTGTCTGGCGTAAAATGATTGCTGTTCACTCTCGTTGATTTATTTAGGGATAAGCTCTTAGTGTTGGATTCCGGCATTAATGGCGGTTGAGGAGGGGATCGAGTGAGAGTAGTGGTGGATTCCGATATTAATGGCATATGAGGAGGGAGTTGAGTGAGAGTAGTGTTAGAATGCGGCGTTAACGGCGGTTGGGAAGGGGATCGAGTGGGAACAGTGTTTGAATACGGCATGGGTGGGGGAGTGGGTGACGCGAGTTTGCGCAGAATTGTCGCATTCCTCGCCGACCCGTCTCCAGTCGCCGTCTAACCTGCAAAACGTCGCTTATTTCTCGCCGACTCGCCTCCAGTAACCGTCTAACCTGCAAAACGTCGCTTATTCCTGGCCGACTCGCTTCCGGTCGCCGTCTAACCTGCAAAACGTCGCTTATTTCTCGCCGACCCGCCTCCGGTCGCCGTCTAACCTGCAAAACGTCGCTTGTTTCTCGCCGACCCGCCTCCAGTCGCCGTCTAACCTGCAAAATGTCGCTTATCCGCCGCCGACCCGCTTCCGGTCGCCGTCTAACCTGCAAAATGTCGCTTATCCGCCGCCGACCCGCTTCCGGTCG